>DATJYL010000178.1 GCA_035499655.1 Pirellulales bacterium | reverse complement strand
GTGTTGCTCGATTGCCACATGCCGGAGATGGATGGCTTCATGCTCGTCGAGAATATCAAGCGGCACCCGCGACTCCAAGAAACCGTTTTGATGATGTTGTCTTCCGCTGCCCAATATAACGACGTGCAAAAGTGCCACAATCTGGGAGTCGCCGCGTATCTAACCAAGCCCATTAAGCAATCGGAATTGCTCGACACCATACTCTTGCTGTTGCACCCGCCCCAAGCAGCACCCTCGGCAGATCAACAGGCCCTGGCGGTTGTCCAAAACCCAGTGCAGGCCGGGCCGCGTTGGAACATCCTGCTGGCTGAAGATAATCCCGTCAACCAACGCGTGGCCGCCGGCATACTGGGAAAACATGGCCACGTAGTAACCGCCGTCGAAAACGGCCTGGAAGCGCTCCAGGCGGCAAAAACGCAACGCTTTGACCTGGTGCTGATGGACTTGCAAATGCCCGAGATGGACGGTTTTGCCGCGACCAGCGCCATTCGTGAACTAGAAGCAGACTCCGGCCAGCATTTGCCCATCGTGGCCATGACCGCTCGCGCCATGAAGGGAGATCGCGAATGTTGCCTGCAGGCAGGCATGGACGATTACCTCGCCAAGCCCGTCAATCCCAAGGAATTATTGGCCGTCATCGAAAGTCTCCTGTCGAAACAGATCACGGAAAATCGGCGGGTAGCAGCGCCAAATAATCATTCCACCGATAAACATGTCGCTGCCGCCAATCAATCTCCATCTCCCACTTCGATGCTAGGCGAAAGTCCAACCGGCATCCCGCTCACCATCGATTTCGCCGCGCTCTTGGCGCGCGTCGAAAACGACAACGCGCTGCTGGAAGAAATGATCGAACTTTACCTGGAAAGTTCTCCACGGCTATTGACCGAAATCGAATCTGGTATTCGCCAATTCGATGCTCCACTGGTCCAACGCGCGGCCCACAGCTTAAAAGGCGCCTTACACAATCTCAGTGCGGAAGCAGGCGCCCAGGCCGCGCAAAAATTGGAAAAGCTCGGCAACAGCGGCGACCTTAGTTTCGCCGAACCTTCGTTGGCCGTTTTGCAAGCTGAACTGAAACGATTGCAGGCCGAATTAACCCGCTGGTCACAAGAGGTATTTATATGAAAGTCTTGGTTGCCGATGACGAAGCCGTCTCCAGAAAATTACTGGAAAGCACCTTGTGCCGCTGGGGGTACGAAGTCGTGCTTGCCAGCGACGGACTGGAAGCATTCCGGCTCTTGCAGGAGCCCAACGCGCCTCAATTGGCCATTCTCGATTGGATGATGCCCGGCCTCGACGGCGTGCAAATCTGCCGCGAAATTCGCCGAATTCGCTCCGAGCCGTACACCTACATCCTACTCTTGACGGGCAAAAACTCCAAGTGTGATGTGATTGCCGGCCTCGATGCCGGCGCCGATGATTACGTCATCAAGCCTTTCGATGCCCAAGAACTGCAAGTCCGTTTGCGAACAGGAAAACGCATTTTGTATTTGCAGGAGCAACTCATCGCCGCCCGTGAGACGCTCCGCGATCAAGCAACCCACGACTCGCTGACCAGTTTGTGCAATCGCGCCGCCATCTTCGAGCTGTTGGCCAACGAGCTGGGCCGGCAACACCGGCACGGCGGCTCCATTGGCGTGGTGTTGATCGATCTCGATCGGTTCAAGCAGATTAACGATGACCACGGACATCTGGTGGGCGACGACGTCCTTCGGGCTGCCGCAAAGGCCATGCAAAATTGCACGCGGCGCTACGATGCCCTGGGACGCTTCGGCGGCGAGGAATTCATTCTAATCCTGCCAGGCTGCAACAAAATGAACGCGCTCAGCCATGCGGAACGCATGCGCGCAGCCATCGAACAAATCAGCGTCGCAACGCCCCAGGGTCCTGTCACCGTCACCGCCAGCATTGGCGTAACGGTGGCGCAACCTGATCAAAACACCGATGCCATCAGTCTGCTCCGCGCCGCCGATGCCGCTTTGTACCAAGCCAAAAACGACGGCCGCAATCGGGTCGAATTTGCCGATAGCGCCCAATACTCTGCCGCCGTTTGCAATTGAGTACAACCACCTTACTCAGCGCTGGCTTGGTCGCCGAAACACTTAGTGCGACCGCTCCATGCCAAACTCTAGTTTGAGTTGCGGGTCGCGCTGCTCGTCAGGATTGAGTTCCTTGAACAGCAGGCTTGGCTGAATGTCGCGATTGTGCTGGTACTTGTCGCTCTGATATTCCGTAATCTCGCCGCACACTTGATGATAAAAAATCTGGCAGATCGGCACGCCCGGGTAAATTCGCACCGGCTGTACCGCAAACATCTCCAGCGTCCAGAAACCGCAAAAACCCACGTCGCCAAAACCGGCCGTCACATGCACAAACAACCCCAGCCGGC
>DATJYL010000177.1 GCA_035499655.1 Pirellulales bacterium | reverse complement strand
TCGCTGGTTTCTGTCATGCTATGCCTGGTCACGTTATCCCGCAATATTTCTGACACAGGCATTCTATCCTGCGAAAGGTGGCCGTAGACGCGCGTTGATTTCTGAAGCGTTTTTCGGTTCCCCTCTTTTAGAATTTGCGGCAATGCTCAACCGTAGGACAGAAGAATATCCACTAGAACTTGAAATTCAAGGACTTATGGTCTGTTTTTCCGTCAGGAAATGAGCAATTTATCTCTGGGCCGCAATTCTGTCCGCAATTCATAAGCTACGCTACTTATGACCCCGACAGGGCCCATCTGTGGGCATGTCGCAGGTGCTGATTTTCCGAATTAGGCGGCGGTTCGTCAGACCTTGGGTAGTTTCCAAAGATCGTTTGCAGTTAGCCGTGAGTCCGGCACACGGCGTGGCTTGAGGCCCCGGTGCGCTAACTGCGGACCTATTACGCATTGGCCGCCAGATGGATGCTTGTGAAAAACCATCGATCGCTTTACAAAATCGCCGCTTTGTGGCGTTTCAGGCAAGTTCTCCGCCCATTGCAACTCGCGAGCAAGCCGTAGAAGCGCTGCGCCAAGCGGAAGCAAAATATCGCAGTATTTATGAAAACGCAGTAGAAGGAATTTTTCAGACTACACGCGAAGGAAATTATCTCAGTGCCAATCCTGCCTTGGCGCGAATTTATGGATACCAGAATCCACAGGAATTGATTGAATCCATCGGTGACATCGAGCGCCAGTTATATGTCGATCCCAAACGCCGCGACGAGTTCATTCGGTTGATGGAAAATCCGGGATTTGTCACAAATTTTGAATCGGAAATTTACCGGCGAGACGGCACAATAACTTGGATTTCCGAAAGCGCCAGAGCAGTGCGCGATGCACGTGGGGAACTAGAATACTATGAAGGCACGGTGGTGGACATTTCGGAGCGAAAGCAATCGGAAAGACTGAGCCGAGAAAAAGAAGCAGCGGAAGCGGCCAATCGTGCCAAAAGCCAGTTTCTGGCAAATATGAGCCATGAATTACGTACTCCGCTCAACGGCGTAATTGGCATGCTCGATTTGCTTGCTGACTCTGCACTCTCACCGCAGCAGCAGAGGTATGCGACGATAGCTCGTTCCTCGGCCGATTTACTGCTGAGCGTCATCAATCAGATTCTCGATTTTTCGAAGATCGAAGCTGGCAAATTAGAATTGGAGAGCATCAATTTTGATCTTCGTTCGCTCATCGAAAGCGCTTTGGAAATGCTAGCCCCCAAAGCTGAGCAAAAAGGTTTGGAGCTTGCGCTAAACATGTCGCCGGAATTACCATCGGCCGTGCGCGGCGACCCGCATCGGTTGCGACAAGTCATGGTCAATTTATTGAATAACGCCATCAAATTCACGCGGCAAGGCCAAGTTCAAGTGCGTTTAATGCTGGAATCGGAGACCGACCAAGGGTGCGTGATTCGGGTGGCCGTGGAGGACACTGGAATCGGCATACCTGCAGATCGTTTAGGCCGATTGTTCCAATCTTTTTCGCAAATCGACGCCTCCACCACACGGCAATTCGGCGGTACTGGTTTAGGATTAATCATTTCCAAGCAGCTTGTGGAACTAATGGGGGGCATGATCGGGGTAAAAAGTCAGTTCAATTCGGGCTCGACATTCTGGTTCCGGCTGCCACTCCAGAAACAAATCGAGCCCGTTTTGGAACAAAACACGTTGCCAGTGGAGTTGGAAGGCATGCGCATTTTGGTGGTGGATGATAATGCCACAAACCGCGAAATCTTGTTCCGCCAATTATCCAATTGGCATTTTCGTGCCAATCTAGCTCCTGATGGACAAACCGCATTGGAAATGTTGCGCAACGCCGCCATGCGTGGCAGACCGTTTGCGCTTGCTGTTCTCGACGGCAATATGCCGAAAATGAATGGCTTTGAGCTGGCTCGTCACATCCGCGCCGAGGAAATACTTCGCTCGCTCCCGCTGGTGATGTTGACATCGCTTTCGATGGCGCCCGCGAATGTCGATATCGATCACCTGGATATCGCAGATTTTTTGACCAAGCCCGTACGCCAATCGCGGCTCCTGGATGCAATTATAACCGTAGCAAGCAAACATTGTTGCGGCGTAACGGCTGCTGCACCGACGGTGTACAAACAGGTCGCAACTCATGCCGCATCAGTCTCGGCTGAGATGCCGCAATCAAAATTAACAACAAAGAGCAACAGCTCCCGATCACAGTGTAGGCTTTTGCTCGCCGAGGACAATGAAATTAATCGCGCTGTGGCATTGGAAATTCTGCAAGGGGCGGGCTTTCGATGCGAGGTAGCAACCACAGGCCGCGAAGCAATCGAACGTCTACTGGCCCAACCCTACGATGTGGTGCTCATGGATTGCCAGATGCCGGAAATGGACGGCCTGACGGCGACACAGGAAATTCGCAGGCTTGAGTCGCAGGGCGCATTGCGAGAGCGCTGTTACCGCGTGCCGATCGTGGCACTCACGGCGAATGCTGTAGCAGGAGATCGTGAGATATGTTTGGCCGCCGGCATGGATGATTATCTGACCAAACCGCTAGATTCGCTGAAGCTTGTCGAGTTGTTGGACGGAATTTTGAAGTCGGCG
This sequence comes from Pirellulales bacterium, assembly GCA_035499655.1. NCBI lineage: Bacteria > Pseudomonadati > Planctomycetota > Planctomycetia > Pirellulales > Pirellulales bacterium. The sequence continues at coordinate 11,733 of DATJYL010000177.1, read as the reverse complement.
ATGGGAATGGATCGTACGCGAGTAGAGAAACAATCACAAATATCGCAAGACAACTGCACTTCTCAGACTCCGTTTGCGATCCATTCGCAAGCATCTGAATGTGATCACAATGCTCCCATTAACTTTGAAGAACTGACACAGCGCTGTTTGGGGAATCTTGATTTTGTCCAACGCATACTTTGGAAACTTATAGAACACCTCCCCTCCGATCTGGCTCAATTGGAAGAATCGATTTTGCATGGATTCCTAGTGAAGGCTGCGTCACAGGCGCATGCCATCAAAGGCTTAGCGGCTAATCTTTCCGCGGGATCCTTGCGACAATGCGCCAGCGATCTCGAAGCCGCTTGCCGAAAAGATAATGGCATACTTGCGCAAGATAAATTACTGTTGGTGAAGGAAGCATCTCGTCGTTGCTTGGAGATTATCCGGGACCGATTCTCGACGATTGAGAAAACATTGACTGAATAATTGTCAGATTCATTATGGTTGTGCTGATTGTAGAAGACGACGAAATCTCGCGCGAAATGCTCGCAAATACCTTGCGTCATGCCGGATTCGAGGTGCTCACTGCCAACGACGGCACAGAGGCTCTGGAAATTCTTCGCGCTGGCACTTGCCGGTTGGTTATTACCGATTGGGAAATGCCTTTTATGAATGGTGTTGAGTTGTGCCAGGCCATTCGACGCGGAGAATTTCCCGGTTACATTTATGTGATTCTGCTGACTAGCCGCGATAGTCCTGAGGAAACCGTCGAGGGCCTTTCTGCCGGTGCTGACGATTTCATCACCAAGCCTTTTGATTCGGCGGAGTTAGTGGTGCGCGTGCAGGGGGGCGAACGGGTGTTATCGCTGGAAACACGCGAGGTCACCATCTTTGCTTTGGCGAAGTTAGCCGAATCACGCGATCCGGAAACTGGGTCCCATCTGTATCGAGTGCGGCGCTATTGTCGGGTGCTTGCGCAGCAGCTAGCTAGTGAGCCTGAATATGCTGATGAGATTGATGCCGAATACGTGCGATTGATTTACGCCACCAGCCCCTTACACGATATTGGAAAAGTAGGCATCCCCGACCATGTGTTGCTTAAGCCTGGTCTGTTAAGTGCGGCGGAATTTGAGGTGATGAAAACCCACTCGTCACTAGGGGCCGAGACGCTTGGAGCAGCTTTGGAGCAATATCCGCAGGCCAAATTCTTAAAGATGGCTCGGGACATCGCTGCCACGCATCACGAACATTGGGATGGAAGCGGATATCCGAACGGATTGGCAGGCAAGCAGATTCCCTTGTGCGGTCGGATCGTCGCGGTGGCCGATGTCTATGACGCCTTGTGTTCCAAACGAGTTTATAAAGAAGCTTACGGGCACGAAGTGGCCCGGTCAATTATTATCGACGCTGCGGGGAAGCATTTCGATCCCGGAATCGTCAAGGCATTTCTCGCTTGCGAAGACCAATTTGTAGCTATTCATCAGCAGTTTTGCGATCTCAATAAGGCTGAGACTGGAACGGCCTTGGCACCGTTGCGCTGAATTCGCTTCAAATTCCCTGGGCGCGACCGGTGGAATCGCCGAAGCGATCGACGCCTTGGACCCCCAGTCGATCCAGCATGCTTAGAAATAAATTACATGCGGGAATGGAGTTGAACTTCACATAGCGGCCTGGCGATAAGCCGCCGCCGCCATCGCCAGCCAGCACGATGGGCAAATTTACGTGTGTGTGACGGTTGCCATCAGCATTGCCACAGCCGTAGACAATCATCGAATTGCGCAGCAGCGATTGCCCATCGACATCCTGGGTTTGAGTCAATTTGTCTAAAAACCAAGCGAACTGCTTCATGTACCAGGCGTCAATTTCACCAACCTTTGCCAGCATTTCTTCATTGCCGTGATGGTGCGATAAGTCGTGGTGACCCGCGGAGATGTTCAGTTCCGGGAACGGACGGTTACTGCCATCGTGTGCCATAATCATGGTGGCGATGCGGGTAGAATCGGTTTGAAAAGCTAACACCAGCATGCTGTACATCAGGTGCAGATGTTCCTCATAACTGGCCGGGATGCCAGCTGGGGTGTCCATGGCGGGGTCGGGTGGCGGTCCGAATCGCGCGGCACTTTCAATGCGCTGCTCGATTTCCCGAACGCTGGTCAAATAATCGTCCAGTTTTTGCTGATCTCGGCCGGTCAAATTCCGTTTTAAAGACCGGGCGTCGTCCATCACAAAATCAAGAATGGAACGCTGTTGCTGCTGTCGACGCACGTAATTTTCCTGGCGTTGGCCCGGTGGTCCAGCCCCGAACAAGCGTTCAAATACCAAGCGTGGGTTGGCTTCAGGGGCTAGCGGCGAAGTGGGAGAACGCCAGGCCATATTGTATTGGTAGGCACAGGAGTAACCTGAATCGCAATTCCCGGATTTGCGGGCAGGCTCGCACGACAATTCCAAAGAAGGAAATCTTGTGAGATGGCCAATATGTACGGCGGCCACTTGATCGACAGAGACGCCAGCATGGATATCGGCGCCAGCGGTTTTTCTCACGCGGACGCCGGTCAAGAAGGTGCCGTTTGCACGGGCATGGTCGCCGGCGCCGTCAGGTCCGGGCGTCGCATTGAGATGGTCCAATCCATCGAGTACCTGCACATGCTGCTTCAGTTTCTCCAGGGGCTGCATCGTGCGGCCGAATTGGAAATCATTGCTGCCATAGGGAACGCCGGCGCGGCCGGACGAAAGACTGTTTTCTGTCACAGTCGGCCACCAATAATCTTGCCTTGCTCCGTTCGGGAAGTACACAAAAGCCATACGCAATGGCGCGCCGGTTGCTGTGCTTGCTAGGGAGGGAGCAGCGGCGTCGGCGGCAACCTTGGTAATAACTTCCGCGGCGCGCAGTTTTGAAGGGAGCAACGATTCAAACGCGGGCAGCGCCACACACACACCCAGACTTTGCAAGAAGTGCCGCCGGCTCAAATCGCCCTGCCGTTGCGTGGCATGCAAGAGATGTTGGGAATTGCCATGTTTCATAGCCATACCTACTGGCACGAGTATAAGTTAGGGCTTTTGAACTGGCTCACCGGTGGAGGTCACTGGCGGATTCCGCCTCTTCTCAAATTGTGGCGAATCTACAATTCCCGTCAAGAGAGCGGAAAACCGGCCATTTTCGCGCTGCAGGCGGTCTACAATTTGGTCAACTGCATCCACATCATCATAATCTAAACCCCTGCCCAACGCATAAGTAAGCAGTTTTTCCGTCAAACAGCGATAAAAATCTTCGCGGTATTGGTTGAGCAGAATATCCTTAAGCTGTTTGACGTCTTCAAACTTTTCCCCGGTTAAAAGTTGCCCTGTTGTTTCTATCGGCTGTCCGCGTTCCTTTTCTCGCCATCTTCCTAAGGCGTTAAAGTTTTCAAAACCCAATCCAATGGGGTCCATCCGTGCATGGCAAGAACTGCACAACGGTTGGCTGCGATGCACTTCCAGAATTTCTCGCATGGTTGGTTGATGATCCTTAAAACCCTTTTCCGAGTCTTCCAGCAGGGGGACATTGCCTGGTGGCGGCGGGGGCGGGCAGCCAAGGATGTTATCGAGGATGAATAAGCCGCGTTTCACGGGAGACGTACGGTCGGGGTTCGATGTAACCACCAACACCGCCCCCATGGTCAGCACTCCGCCACGAGGGCTGTCGTTGGGCAAATCGACCCGCCGCATTTCGCTGCCTTGCACACCGGGAATGCCGTAATAGTTCGCAAGTTTTTCGTTTAAGAACGTATAATCGCAGTCGATTAAATCCAAAACGCTGCGATCTTCATGGAGCATGTATCCAAATAGCATTTCAGCTTCCTGCCGCATTGCCCGACGTATTTCTCCGTTCAGTTCGATTGTATTAGGCCGATTGCGTATTTGGCGGAAGATGGCCCGTCGATCGACTTCTGGCCCTGCATTGCGCAAAGCGTCGAGCAGCTTTCTTAAGTCGTCATCCTCGCGAGCCATGACGGCTTGCTCATTGATGGGCGTGCCTTCCACATCGCGCACTTGAAGCCATTGGCCAACGAAGTTTTGGATGAAGGCTTCGCTACGGGGGTCTTTGATCATCCGTTGAACTTGATTCTTTAAATTCTTTCTTAGCTGGCCCCGCTCTGTCAATTGAAAAAGCTCGTTATCCGGCATTGAAGACCAAAGAAAATAAGACAATCGCGATGCCAAGGCATATTCGTCCAAGGGTGGATATGCCTCACCCGAATGATTGGGTTCGGATTCTTCTACCCGGAACAAAAACCGGGGTGAAGCCAGAATGGCTACCATGGCCCGTTGCACCCCTACTTCGAACCGCTTGTCGGGCTGGGAATAAACGGAATCGGCGATGGAAACCAGACGTTCAACCGTTTCATCATCCACCGGGCGACGGTAAGCCTGCTTGGCGAATCGGCTCAAAATCTCACGAGCGTAGGCACGGCGATCCTCTGGACTTGTGGGTGGTTCGTCGCGAGTAAAAAACCGATCGTAATTCTTGGTTCGTACGCGGTATTGATCCTCTTCGGGTCCCTCGACTTGCACGGAAAGAATTTGCAACTCGAGGGAGTTAATTTTTTTATTGGTCGAGGTAAGCGGCTCTAGACTTAGCGTCAGCGGGTGCTCGCCGGCGGTCAATTGCTGCTGGAATTCAAAATGGAATTTCTTGCTGTCGTACCAGCCAAATTCCTCCTGCACTTCCTGCTGGCCGTCTACTTTGAAAGTAATCCGGCATCGCCCAGGGTCATATTCAAAGTTGCCTTGGACATTTAAATCCAGTAACAGGCGGTACGTTCCGGAGTGCTGTGCTGGGAAAGTCTGGGATACGACCGCTGGTTCGTAGAACGACAACCGGCCGCCGTTTAGTTTTCCATCAGCGCCGCGAAAACTGCTGCCAGGAATTGTATGTTCGTCGATTGATTTGGGTTCGGTCGGCACAGCGCCGGCCACGATAGTTTCGGCTGCCTTCAGATACTTTTCCAGCAGGAGGGGTGAGACGGTAAGCACATCACCGATGTTGTCGAAGCCGTAGCCCGTATCGTCGGCCGGAAATTCTTCACTCGTTTTGTAATCAAACCCCATCAGGTCGCGGATTGTGTTGCGGTATTCTTCTCGGTTCAATCGCCGCAGTGTGATGCGCCCAGGGTCGGGATCAGTGGGATTGATGCCCAAGGCTTTGTACTTGATCCATTGCGCAAGCAGCTGTTGTTCATCACTGGACGGCCGCGGATTTCCAGCGGGCGGCATGATGTTAGAACGGACGTTGCGAAGCACCTTCCACCACAAGTCCGGATTGTGGACCAAATCGTCGTCAGACTTGAATTCATCGAAAACCACCTGCCCTTTCTTTTCTCCATAACCGTGGCATTCATAGCAATATTGGACGAGAATTGGCTCGATTTTTTCATGAAAATCGGGTAGTTGCCCAGCGTCGGCTCCCATTGCCGGCTGCACTATCAGCAGTGACATTGACGCGCACGCTAATGCCACCAGTGCAGCCAAGCGTTGCAGCCCTTCAATGAATCGTAATTCAGAAGCCTGTTTGAACACTGGCAATAGATCCCCTGCTCAGCCGAATGTTTGAATGCATTCCAGTTTAAACCATTGGAGCGATTCGGAGCAAGAAAACCACAGGCAAAGTGGGAATAATAGTTTGATTTGCGGGACGGACTACTGATGTGTGCTGTGCAGGGGAAAGGCATTTTTGGGCGGAATCCACCTGAATTCTGCGCCCCATTTCCTAGAGCCAAGTGGATAACAAGGCAGGCAACATGCAGAATGTAATTTAATTGAAAGCTTCGCCGCTGGAGAAATCAGTAATGGTATCTTGGTTTGAACCGCTGAGCGTGGCAAAAAACCAATCAAGATTGTCGTCCGTGGGAGTAACGACGCTGCCGCCCGTGAGGGTATCGGACGACGTATCGTCGAAGATATTCGTCGAGTCGAATGTGGGAATGGTGGTGACGCCAGTGGTTCCGGCACGCAACTCAGCCACACGCGTGGCAAAAGGCAGCTGCGTAGTTGTGGTGTTACCCATCGAATCCGTGGTGGTAATGGAATCCAAAATCCAGAAATTGAGAATAGCGTTCTGTGTAGCACCGTCGGTATCAAAGCTGGTGGTGCCGCTGATCAAAATGTCCTCGCCGCCCTCGCCGTTCAGAATGTCGCGGCCGGCGCCACCCATGATTAAATCGCGACCGGAGCCTCCGGTGATAGTATCGTTACCATTGCCGCCGACCAGAATATCGTTGCCGCCCATGCCGTTGATGATGTCATTGCCGCCATTGCCCCAAATTAAATTGCCATTGGTGTTGCCGGTCAGCACGTCATTTCCCGAGCCGCCTAAAATGTCAGTCATATTGCTGACGCCCCCGGCGATATTTGTTGCCGTACCGGTCGTCAGATTGACGTTAATTGCTGTCGTATAAGCGGAGTAATCGAGGGTGTTGAAATTGGTGGTGTCGCCGCCGTCGATATGGCCGGAAAATTTCTTACCGTTGGGAATCACGAAGGTGTCGTCCATCGGTCCGCCGGTCAGATTTTCGATGCCGGAGAATGTGAACGTGCCGTTGATATTGCCCGCGTTGTTGCCGGTGATGGTCCAAGTGTTTTGTGCGCCGGCGGCAGGCGTGGGGCCGATCACGGTGTCGATTGTTGACGTGCTGCTGCCGCCAATTACTCCGGTGATGTTCGCTATGCCGCCAGCCCCTGTCGCGCTATTCGCCGTGAGATCAATCGTAATGGGCGTTGTGAGCAATGAATAATTGAGCACATTCGTGCCCGGGCCTCCGTCGATCGTCCCGGTAATATCCCCTAGCCCGGTCTTCGCGAAGAGGAACGTGTCGTTCTTCGTGCTGCCTGTAATCGTGTCGACATTGGTGAACGAAATGCCGCCGACGTTGCCGGCGTTGGTTCCGGTGATATTCCACGTATTGTTGGCATTGGGCCCGATGAAGTCGACATTGACGCCGGTCATGGTTGAGCCGACCACAGATTGGATTCGTGCAAAGTTTGACGCCACGACATTCAACGACGTTGTGTACGCGCTATAATCCAGGGTGTTGCTGCCTGCGCCACCGTCGATTTTGCCAGAAACCGTGGCGCCATCGGCGAAAACAAAATCGTCGGCGACAGTACCGCCGGTTAGATTCTCAAAGCTGGTGAAACCGACTCCGTCAAAGGTGATTGCGTTTGCGCCGGTAATATTCCAGGTGTTGGGTAGTGGTGAACTTATCAAAGTATTCGGACCTGTTAGCGTGTCGTTTGCCGCACCGCCGATAATGTTTTCGATGTCCGTCGAAAAGCGACCAACGCCTGTGGCAGAGTGAGTTTGCAGGTTCACGCTGACTGGTGTGGTGGAGGCGGCAAAGCTAATGGTGTCGTTGCCCGCGCCCCCGGAGATTGTCGAACTGACGCTTTTTCCTGGGGTCAATAGAAAGGTGTCGTCGCCTGTTCCGCCGGTCAAATTTTGAATATTGCCGAAATGAAACGTGCTGTTCAGATTACCACCGTTGGTAACCTGGATGTTCCACGTGGTATCGACATTCGGCCCCTGTAACGTATTGACGCCACCGGAACCGTCAATAACGGTGGGAATCACCGAAAAATTATTCACGGTGAAGATGTCGTTGGCGTTTTGTCCGGCAATGTTCAAAAGTTGGATACTCGTGCCTACGGGCGTGTAGGCGAAGCCATTGACCTGCACAGAGGATGTATCCAGCACGAAGGTATTGATGCCTGCATGGCCGATAATGCTTAGCTCGTTGGTGCCCGTCCCACCGTCTACAGTGACTGGTTTGTCGATGCTCTTGATCGTGACCAGATCGTTGCCATCGCTCCCAAACACTTGAATTTGGTTAATCGAGCTAATTGCAACAGGGGGGATTGAGTTGCTGATTATCTGCCCATTCAGCGTGACTTGGGCATTTATACCGTTGCTAGTGGGGGCAATTAAAATGGTGTCATTCCCGCTGGTGCCGTTGACTGTCAGCAGACCACTACCGGAGTCAAAACTAACTGTTAAAACCCGTTTTTGCTCTAACTGTTCAAATCGGGCATTTCGTGTCCGTGCATGGGTCCAACGAGTTGGTCGGCGAGTATGCTGCCGGATGCGGAAGACGTGAGCGCTCCAGAACATCGTACTTATTCCAGTTGTAAATCGAAGTTTCCCCTGAAGCTCGGGACGGATTGGCGTCCGTTGCTTATAAACATTTATTTTAACCATGAAACCAGGTGGTCGCAAAGTTTTGACACACAATCCGGAAGAAACCGTATATAACAGTCCTATTACCCACGCGAAATGGAGTTGCGAAATGGTCCGAAGCAATTTGGCTTGATGGGCTTTTTATCTTCGCGTGGCTGGCCTGTGTTTTGAGATTGTCCAGTGTGCGACGAACCTTCGCGAAACTGTTTTGCACTATGTAATTCTTACCCTTGAACGTGCATATGTTGCGAGTATTGTTAACTGACTACGCATGGCCGGATTTGGGCATTGAACGCGGAATCTTGCGTAAAGCCGGCGCGGAACTCATTGTTGCGCCGCAACAAGATGACCAAACGTTGAGCCGCTTAGCTGCAGATTGTGATGCCGTAATGACCAATTGGGCAAAAGTGACGGAATCGGTGATCGCTGTTGCCCAGCAATGCAAAATCATTTCTCGCTTGGGTATTGGGTTAGATAACATCGACGTGGCCGCCGCAACTCGCCGCGGCATCGTGGTTACCAACGTGCCCGATTACTGCGTGATTGAAGTGGCGGAGCACGCTTTGGCCTTGCTATTGTCGTTGTCACGGAAAATTGCGTTTTATCACCAGGAAACGAAATCGGGTCGATATAGTTTGCAAGATGGCCCTGCCTTGCGCCGAATAGAAGGCCAGAATTTGGGGATTGTGGGTCTGGGTAACATCGGTCGCCGATTGGCTGAAAAAGCCATCGCTCTCAAAATGCGCGTGCTTACCTCAGGGCGCACGCAAAAAAGGCAACAAGACCTGCCCTCCGGCGTTGAATGGTGCGAGTTTGACCAGTTGATTCAGAACAGCGATTACATCAGCCTGCATGTGCCGCTAACGCCCGAAACTAAGCACATGATGGGCGCACGGCAGTTCGCGCTCATGAAGCCGACGGCATATTTAATCAATACGTCCCGTGGTGGGTTGATCGATCAAATGGCTTTGGCCGCTGCACTTCAGGCCGGCCAATTGGCCGGCGCGGCACTAGACGTGCAAGACCCCGAACCGCCTGATCTCACGCAGCCGCCGTTTAACGATTGTCGTGTAATTGTTACGCCACACGCCGCCTTCGTGTCGATCGAATCGTTAGAGAATTTGCGATCGCGTACGGCACGGCAAGTGGCAACTTGTCTTCAAGGAGGTGTTCCGGAAAATGTGGTTAATCCAGAAGTGTTGCGCAGACGCGAATAAGTTGCCACGTCTTCGAACATTGCAGATTTATGATTTCGGCCTGGAAGCCAATTCTTCCAAAATCAAGCGCACAGCATTTGCAGATACAGCTACCGGCAACGCGGCAGTGCCGTGCGGTTCGTTCACCACTTGCGATATATCCAAAGGCACATGGATAAACGCCGCCAGCGTGGAAAGCGACATTCGTTCCGCCAAATAGTGCGACCAATACAGTGTCGCATTACACAAGTAAGTGCCCGCATAATAAGAGACTTGTGTGGGAATGCCGGCTCGCCGCAACTTCACCGCCCAATCTGCCAGCGGCAGTTCGCTTCGATACGCCACCGGTCCGTCGTCCGTGAGCGTCCGAAACTGATCGGGCGATTGACTGCTCGAACCGCCGATATTTAGCCCAATCGCTTCGAGTTGAATTCGCGAACTCCCCGGGGCCTGCCCAAGATGCAGGGCATAGTCAAAATTACTCGATAAATCTGCGGCCAAACGATCCTTCATTTCAGAAAAATCGACTGGATACAACCGCGTGGTGATCTGGGGCTCCTCCGGCAAACTTTGCGTCAGATGCACCAGCGCCAGCCAACTGGCATTCGCTTTCCAGCGATCGTACGGTTCAAAGGCAGTCAGCAAAACACGCGGCATAGCTGCAGTGATAAATAATTCAGCGAAAGTGAATGATTGCAGTCGTTCGCGGCTTTGGTTGCTTGCGGGTTAGCAACAGCTCATTGTTTATGATAAACATCAATGCACGAGAGAGACTTTTCACACCGCAGTGCGTGAAACAATTTTGCCGCGCCGTTGGATAGCGCCGTTAATGCGGGCCAGGTGGGTTCCCGAGAGTTTCCAACTCATGGCGGCCGCGGTTTCTTGGATTTGCGCGGGCCGTTTGGCGCCACACAAAGCACTGGTTATGCCCGGCTGATGAATGGTCCAATTGATAACGACTTGTGCCACAGTGTGGCCGGCTTCGGCAGCAATCTGCCGAAGTTCGTCCAGAAATGCTTGATTTCTTTCCCACTCCTGCCCGTGATACATGGGATATTTTCGTCGGCCGTCACGGGGGTCGAATTGATGATTTCGAGCAAACTTCGCCGTGAGTAATCCTTTCATCAATGGCCAATAGATGCAAACAGCCATACCATGCTCACGGCACCAAGGAAGCGTATCGACTTCGATTTCCCGCTGTAGCATGTTGTAGCAGGGCTGGTATGCGGCGATAGGGCACACTGCCGCGAAATCTCGTAGTTGCTGAAGTGTGGCATTCGATACACCCACGCTCCGAGTTTTGCCTTCGACCATCAGTTGCTTCAATTCGCCAGCCGATTCGGCCACGGGTATCTGCGGGTCGGGCGCATGCAGGTACAGCAAGTCAACCCAATCGGTATTGAGCCGCCGCAAGCTTTCCTCACATTGCCGTCGAAGAGTGACCGGCCGAGCATCAGAAATTCGCTGTCCGGCCGCATCCCAATGAATTCCGCCCTTGGTGGCAATTACAACCTCGGCACGGCGACGTCCCAGTGCCTGAGCTAACAGCCGTTCGCTTTCTCCGTGGGAGCCATAACAGTACGCCGTGTCAAAAAAGTTGACACCAGCATCCAATGCTGCCGCAATCGTGGCCAGGCTATCGGCTTCGTTCACGTCCAGCGAGGTCATGCCCGCCATGGGCCACGTGCCCAGCGCAACGGACGAAATGCGGAGGTTGGTGTTGCCGAGAGTTCGTAATTCCATAATTCCAAAATAGGGCAAATACCCAAGTGAAGTGTTTACCGTGCGACTATTAAATCATCGCTGACCATTTGTCACTTTACCTGTTCTTACTTGCGGCAACAGTCGGGTGGACACACGTCAGGGCTCGGACCGAAGGCGCCTAACGCTGGCCGCTCAATTTCTGCATTCATTCGCTCTGATATCAATTCACAAATCATTTGCACAAACCGCGGATGCGTGCCAACCGTTTTGGCCCGAATCAAATTGATGCCTAGCGTTTCGGCCGTGTGTTTCGCCTCCAAATCCAAATCGTACAACACTTCGATATGGTCCGAAAGAAAGCCGATGGGCACCACTACTACGTCGTGCACATGATCGGCAGCGAGTTTATGTAAATGGTCGTTAATGTCCGGTTCCAACCACGGCTGCGATGGCGGACCACTACGGCTTTGATATACCAATTGCCAATTCGGTTGCCCGACGGCGGCCGCCACCAATTGGCAAGCGTCTCGAAGTTGTTGTTCATATGGGCATTTCTCGGACATTGCCAGCGGAATACTGTGGGCCGTAAATACCAGTTGTGCTGAATGGCGACCATTTTCATTTGGAAATTGCCGCAAAGCC
>DATJYL010000176.1 GCA_035499655.1 Pirellulales bacterium | reverse complement strand
TGGCTTGCCTTACATAAATTTCGCGCATCAAATCATCCCACGTAGCGTCATCGGTAAGTTGATCAACTAGCTGATGCGCTTCCGCTTTGAGATTTTGCGGATTCATATCGTGCTCTCTTCAAGAAATGCCGTGAATTCCGGGCTGCCATCTATTCTATAACAAACCTGGGAGTCCGTCTAAATCAATTACCACATACATTCCTGCAGTTTGCGGATTTTACCGCTGCGTCACCATTTCCCAATGAAAGCTGCTGGCCACCATGCGGACAACCACTGCATAAATCGGCAAAAACAAGGCCACCATCAGCAGCGCGCCAAATAGGCAGATCAACATCATCACGCCAATGCCCAGTGCAAGCCGCGGCACGTCGGCCAGTGGCGGCAGGCCGGTGACCAAGACAATCGGCACTAAAATTAACAGTGCGATTGCCAGCACACAGCCCACGGCAATTAGCAACAGCCGCTTCACGGTCGTCGGCACATGGACTTCCAGTTCAATGCGCGTTCCCTGTGGCGTGGGCACAAACTGGCCCCGGCAAATGTTCTCGCTGATGGAGCGCGGACTCCACACTCGCCGCATCAGGTCGAAGCCCGATTCCGAAACCGTGCCAGTATACATCGGCTGCCCGCGCAGCGGTGTTTTATCCGCATTTTCGACAATCCGCCGCCAGCGGGCGACAATCTCCGTTACCGGCTCGGCGGTTTCAAAGGTTTCGCGAACGTAGGTGAACATGCGGCGATTATAGCAAATCCCGCCAATTTGGCCGTGCACGATGCCAATCCAGGCCCATTTTTTAACCTAAACTTGTGGGGCCGCTTACAGGCTCATCACCACTGCGCACACCAATTTTGGACCAACCATGAAATCGTGCATCACACTTTTCGTCGCCGCCCTCTTGGGTGTAATTCTCACGGCGACGTGCGCGCTTGCGCAACCGGCCTCCTGGCTTTCGGTCAATGACGAAGCCTCCAAAAAACTCACCGCGCAAGTCGCCGCCGCCTTGTCGCAGGCCTTGTGGGACGAAAATACCGACGCCCGCCAGGCGGCGATGTTCGCCCTGGAAGCCATGGACGCCGGCGCCGCCCCGGCCATCCCCACCATTGCCGAACGGCTCCGCGATGTCGACGCTTATTTGCGCGCCGACTCTTCTCGCATCTTAACCAAGCTCGATGCCCCCGCAGTTCCCAGCGTCATTGCGGCCCTGTACGATCCCGATCCGCGGGTGCGCGAACTGGCGGCCCGCACCTTCATCGAAATGAAAACCACGCCCACCTCGGCCATTCCCGCCCTCACGCAGTTGCTGTGGGATTGCGTTCCCGACGTGCGGCAAGCGGCCATCGAGGCCTTGGAAGCGATGGGCCCGGCGGCCAAACCGGCCATCGACGCCTTGGTTCAGCGGCTGCGCGATCCCGACGCTTACATCCGCGGCGACGCTTCCCGCACTTTGGTCGAACTTGGCCCCGAAACGCTCCCCAGCATGCTCCCCTTGCTGCGCGACGGCGATCCACGCGTCCGGCAGCTCACCGCCCGCACCATCGAGGAAATTGAATTCAACCTCACCAGCGGCAATTACATCGATTACACCAAGCAGTAATTGGCCCGCAAAACGATTTCGCCGGCAGCGCCCCAGGCGAAACCCTTATTGAGTTTTATTGAGCCGCAGCCGCCACGGCACTGGGGCGATGTTTCGGCGGTTGATAATTGCCCGGCGGCAGGCGGAAGCCAATTGCAAACCGGTTCCAACTGTTAATGGTGGTAATCGCCAGCGTCAAGTCCATGATTTCCTTCTCGTTGAATTGCCCGCGCAGTTGCTCGTAAACTTCGTCGGGCGCATGCGTGTCGGCAATCAGCGTCAGGGCTTCGGTCCAAGCCAGCGCCGTCCGTTCCCGATCGGTAAAAAACGGCGTTTCCCGCCAGGCGTTCAAGCTGTAGAGCCGCTGCTCGGTTTCGCCGGCGGCGCGGGCATCTTTGCTGTGCATATCTAAACAGAACGCACAGCCGTTGATTTGCGAGGTCCGCATTTTCACCAGTTCCATGAGCGACGCTTCCAGTCCGCACGTCCGCAGGTATTTTTCCAGTCCTAGCATGGCCTGCGTGGCCCCGGGCGAGGCCTTGGTGTAATCGATGCGCTGTTTCTTGGTGTGACTCTTTACACGAGTGAAATTCCAGGCGGCACACTGTTGCGCGGCCGCGGCTATCTTTATGATATGCCTGCCAGCAGAAGTGGAGAACCACCCGTGCTAATTGCTGACAATATTGGGCCAGGAATTTTATTAGTCGCGCTGTTTATAGCGCCGCTCGTGTTGGCGGTGGCGTGCCGAATCGTCACCATAGCATTGCGGGGCATGCGCGGCCAAAAACCATGGTGGGGCCTGGCTTTGGCGGTGTTGGCCATGTTAGCAGGTGCGGCGGAACTGATAATGTTCCTGACCATGCGCGGCGGTGCGCCGACGTTTTTTTATTTCATCGCCGCGCTACCCATTCTCGCGGGCTTGAACTGCCTGGTCGTGTGGAATAAACCGCCCCGGACTTGAACTGCGGGCCGGGCCGCTTACCACAGTTCCGGCACGAAAGTTTGGTTTTCGATCGGCGGGCGAATGTAATTCGGCGCAGCCGGCCGCGGCGGCAATTCCGGCGGCGTCGGCGTCAAATCTTGGTACGGAATCAGCTTCAAAAAATGCGTGATGCAGTTCAGCCGCGCGCATTTTTTCGAATCGGCCTTCACCACATACCACGGGCTTTGCTTCGTGTCCGTGAATTTGAACATCGCGTCTTTGGCCATCGAGTATTCCACCCATTTCGAGCGCGATTCCAAATCCATCGGGCTCAGCTTCCAGCTGCGCGTGGGGTCGTTCATCCGTTTTTGGAACCGCCGCTCCTGTTCGGCGTCGCTGACCGAAAACCAATACTTAATCAGAATAATGCCCGAGCGAATCAGCATGTTTTCGAACTCGGGGCAACTGCGCATGAATTCCTGATATTCCAGATCGCTGCAAAAGCCCATCACGTGCTCCACGCCCGCGCGGTTGTACCAACTCCGGTCGAACAGCACAATTTCCCCCGCCGAAGGCAAGTATGGCACATAGCGCTGGAAATACCAACTGGTCCGTTCCCGTTCCGTGGGGCGGCCCAGGGCGACCACGCGGCAGATGCGGGGATTCATGCTCTCGGTAATGCGTTTAATGACGCCCCCTTTGCCGGCCGCGTCGCGCCCTTCAAACAGCACCACCACCTTCAGTCCCTCGTGCTTGACCCATTCCTGTAGTTTAACCAGCTCAATTTGCAGCCGGGCCAGTTCCTCTTCGTATTCCTCGTTGTCGACTTTGTGCCGCTTGGCGCGGATGTCGCCCGGCAATTCCGCCGCGGCGCCGTTGGCGTGGCCGTTGCCGAAAAGTTCGTCGTGCTTGTGTTTCTTCTTCTTTTTGGTCTTCATAAGCAAGCTCCTGAATCTTGGGCCGCTAGATTGGCTGAAAAGTGTGGAGCGCCTTCTGCATCGTGCAGAAACAGACATTGTTACGCAATTTTCGCGCCGCCTGCAACTGTCGGAATTCATTTGCCGCAGCGATTTGCCTGGAACCCTCGAAAAACCAAGGCAATTTTTGCTCGGCGCGAAGTCGGCCGGTGTTTATTCAGCCAACGGGTTTCGGAAACTGCTCGCATTTGAGGCGGTCCATGCATTGAGAATGAACTTTAGTTCCGCGGCAGAAACCCCCAAACAACGCCGTGATGTATCTCGCTCGATCACTATCGCACATGCCCGCCCGCTGTCATAAAATAAGGTCCTCGTTCGGCATGGTGTTTCGATCGTGCCATCCCGTCACTTCACACACAGGAGCCGCGCTATGATCACACTGAAATGTTGGAAAACCGTGTCCGTGATCGCCACCTTGGCCGTGTTAGGTTGGCTGCTGTGCAACATGACGCCCGCACGCAGTGCTGCATCGCCGGGTGTTACACCCTCGGCAAGCGACTCGGCATTTCCGTACGTGCTACACTTCGAGCAAGGTGCGACGAAGTTTCTCGATGGCGACAATATTACGATTATCGAAGTTCGCGGCACGGCCGACACATTTAAGTCAGGCCAAATCTACTGGGTCAAAGGCGCTTACACGTTAGGCTCGCACGACAAAGCCATGTTGGCCGCTTACACTACCGCCAAGGAATCCAAAGACGGATACGGCAAAACCTTCACCGTCCAACAGACCGATGTTGCCAAAGGAAGCGGCACCTTCACGCTCTTCCTACCGATGTCGTGCGAAGGCTGGCCACATGTCAGCATGTACGGCGACGGGGAAAGCTTCAGCGGAAATTATTTCGGCACCGGCGAATCGGTGCTGCGGCAATGGTGGGGCGAAGAGGCTAAAAATACTGCTTCCAAATAACCTGCCAGGTAGTTCTTTTGGAACGCTATCGAGGGCCCGAGCATGTTCACACGCCCGATGGGTTCGTCTGACGCAAAGTTTTCCGGCGCAAGCAAATCGCAGTTCACTTCATAAACTCGCGATATTGCTCGTCGAGTTGTTCAAACTTCTGGCCGGTCAATTTTTCCAGTGTGTCCGCCGTGGCGCGGCCCGTGTACACGGCGATTAAATAACTCATCAGCCCCGGCCGGTAACGTCCGGCATCGGCGTGCATAAAAAACAGCGACTGACCGGCAATTTGACTGTAAATGGCCGGCAATCGGGTGTCGTGTTGCAACTCGGTCATGCCCAACGACGCCAACTCTCGCAGCGGCACATAAAAATTGTCGTCCTGCAACCGCTTCCGCGCCGCCGGCACGCGGCCGGCATTTTCGCCCCCCAGCGTGACATACGCGCCATACGGTTCACCGTCCAACAACCGATGCTCGGCAAACGATTCCATGTACACCGCGATCGCTTCCACCACCCAAAAATTGTTCTTCCGTCCCGGGTCGACCGCGGCCGGCGGCGTTTCGCGAAACAATTGATGCGTGGCCTCATGATACAGCGTGCCGGCATACGGATTGCCGCTGGCGAAAAAATAGGCGCTTCGCGCCGCGTCGGAATAAAAGCCAATCGACATTTCAATTTGCGGCTGGGCCGGTTTCAGCGCGTCAATGTACTGCTGCCGATCATGAAAATAAACCACCTGATGCGGCTTGTGCGATCCGAACGTGGCCGCCGATGCCGCCGCGGCAGATGGCGCGACAGAATATTCCCCCGCCCCGGAAGATCCACCCGTGGGCAATCCCGTTTCTGGCGAAATTGTTTTTGGCGCCACCGCAAACCACTGCTGTACTTGCGCCGGCGTGGCGTAATATCCGACGAAAGCTTGCCGCCACGCTTGATACAGCATTTCCAAGTGGGCCGCCAACTGCGCGCCGCTTTCCAAACTATTGTTGGTAACGACCACGTAGTGATCGCTTTCCACATTCCATCCGTTGCGAATGTTGCTGTGCAGCCGTGCGTCTTCCGCCGCGCTAATCCACTCGCCCCGATAAAACCGCTCGCCGCTTTCATATCGCTTCAACTGATCGGCCGGCAGCCATCCAAACTGCTCGCTCCACGCCTGGCCCGCTTCCAGTCGCCGGGCCGCTTCCGGCGAAACCCACTGATCACCCACTTTCCGATCGCCCAGCACGTGTCGCCCCGCCTCATCGTCGGGATTTTCACGCACCGTTTCACGCGCCAGTTCAAAGGCCAACGTATCTTGCTTGGCTGCCAAAGCCCCTTGGGCCAGTGCAAACAATTTCTCAGCCTCCGCCGTGCGGAGCGCCATGAATTGCCGCCACCACTCTTGCTCGGCCGCTGTTTTCACCAGCGACTCAGGTGCGGCGCTGCTGGTTGGCAGCATGAAAACATAAATCATCGCCGGATCACGCTGCGGCAACCACGCGCGCGTGAATGCCGCTTGCTTCGAAAATCCCTGAGCCTCGCAGGCGGCGGCCAACTGGCCGAGCTGCGTCGTATAAGCGGCGTAGAGTTCCTCTCGCGCCGCGGCCAGTTTATCGCCGGCCAGCTCCACGCCCAGTGCGGGATTCCGCGCCACTGCCAGCAGCACCAGCATCCAGCCCAGGCGTTCGCCGCAGGCGCGCAACATCAGAAACGATGCTCGAAGCTGTTCCATACTTCCAGTTTACCATCGACCGCCGAACATCACGGAGTCGGATGTGCCCTATTTCTTCTCAAACGCCGCGTCGAATTGCACATCGCTCGGCGTAAAATCCAGCTTTTTCACAAACTCGCACGCCTCGCGGGCCCCGTGTTCGCGGTCCATGCCGCTGTCTTCCCACTCGACCGAAAGCGGCCCGTTGTAACCCGTCTGATTGAGCGCCCGAATGATTTCTTCAAAATTCACGGCGCCGCGCCCCGGCGAGCGGAATTCCCATCCCCGCCGCGGATCGCCGAAGTTCAAATGGCTGCCGAGAATTCCGCTGCGGCCGTTGAGCAGCGTAATCGCGTCTTTCACGTGCATGTGGTAAATCCGATCCGGAAACGCCCGAATAAATTCCACCGGGTCCACCCCCTGCCACACTAAATGACTGGGATCGAAATTGAAGCCGAATTCCTCACGGTGTCCAATCGCTTCCAGCGCCCGCTCCGCGCTGTAAATGTCAAACGCGATTTCGGTGGGATGCACTTCCAGCGCGAATCGCACGCCGCATTCGGCAAACGCATCCAAAATCGGATTCCACCGCTGCGCAAACTGCTTGAAGCCCTCGTCGATCATCGCCGGCGGCGTCGGCGGAAACGAATACAACAAATGCCAAATCGACGAGCCCGTAAATCCGTTCACCACGCTCACGCCCAATTTTTGCGCGGCCCGGGCGGTGTTTTTCATTTCCTCCGCCGCCCGGCGGTTTACTGCTTCCGGGTTTCCATCGCCCCACACATGCGGCGGCAAAATGGCTTTGTGCCGCGAATCGATGTGGTCGCACACGGCCTGCCCCACCAAATGCGAACTAATCGCGAACAATTGCAAGTCATGTTTTTCCAGCAGCTCGCGCCTGCGTCTGCAATACCCGGAATCGGCCTGCGCCTTGTCGACTTCGAAATGATCGCCCCAGCAGGCCAGCTCCAATCCGTCATAACCAAACTCGCCCGCTTTGCGGGCCATGGTTTCCAACGGCAAATCGGCCCATTGACCGGTAAACAGCGTGACAGGACGTCCCATGAGTGTGCTCCTTGCGTGATGAACCGCACTGTGTGGACCATCTATTGTGCCAAATGTTCCCGTCCATGCAACCGATAGGCAAAACTTGACACTAGGCCGGTTCCAACATAATCCGACGGTGCCGGTCGGAAAAAATCATTGCCCGAAATTCGAACTGGCCCGCTATTCCTAATTTTGTGCTCGTGATATCGGCCGCCAGTGAGATAGAATTGTATGTACCGGTGTCACAGCGCTACGAAAACCGTTGAAATCCATCCGCGGGTATCCCATGCCTCGAACAACGACCGCTTTGTGTGCTACTGCGGTGTTGATCACGTGGCTTGGCACTCCGCCGGCTCTGGCCGCCAAGCCACAGGTGGAAATGGATGTCATTTTCGAGCCCGGCCTGTCTGGCAACCTGGCGGCCCAAAAATGGACCAAAGCGTTGGGCGATTTGGGGCTGGCGGGCGTCCGCTTTCGCGCTCTGGAAAACGGCGACCAAATCGGCATCGCCGCCCAGGGAACCGGCGATGCGGCCATGTATCAAGTCACCGCCCAATTGAATAGCCGCGGCGCGCTGGTCACCCCCGGCGGCCAATTTACCCTTTCCGACACCGTCAAACTGAAATCATGGCTCGACCAAGTGGCTGTCGGCGGCGGAAAACCCGGCGGTCAAACCGCCCCCTTCGGCCTTACGCCCAAACAGTTTGACGACGTGAAACGGAGTTTGGCCGTTCCCGTTGAATTTTCCACCAAAGGCTTGCGGCCGGAAAAAGTAATCCAGCGTTTGCAAACCGCTTCAGTATTGCCGCTGACTATCGAGTTGCCCATTCAAAAAGCACTCGCGGCCGATGACACCGTGCGCGACGAATTGCAGGGTCTTGCATTGGGCACGGCCTTGGCGGCTTTGGCACGACCGGCCGGCGGTGCGTTGTTGCCGCACGCTGGCCGCAGCGGATTGGAATTGACGTTGACCACACTTACGGCCAACGGCGACGTGTGGCCCATCGGCTGGCCCCCCGACCAGCGCGACGAATCGAAGGTCGTGCCCAAACTCTTCGAATTCACGACCGTCGAGACCGACGGCGCGCTGCCGGCCGCCCAGGCCATCGATGCCATTCAAACCAAGCTCGCCGTTCCGTTTTTGTTCGATTACAACGGCCTGGTGCAGAAGCGCGTCGATTTGAAAAAATCCGTCAAAGTCTCCGCCGGCAAAACGTACTTTCGCCGCATCTTAGATCGCGTGCTGTTCCAGGCCGGCCTAAAAGCCGAAGTCCGACTCGACGATGCCGGCCAACCTCTGCTGTGGATCTCGCCGCTGTAAGCCGCGGATTAACCGTAGAGACACAGAGACGCAGAGAGAACAATGATGAAGCCCGAATTCCTAATGAGAAGGTTCAATGAAGCGCAATGACGAAACGCAAAATCTGATGAGTCATTCGACCTTCGTCATTCTTTTGTTATTCGACATTTTCTTCTCCGCGCCTCTGCGCCTCCGCGGTTCATA
The DNA here is from genome assembly GCA_035499655.1 of Pirellulales bacterium. NCBI lineage: Bacteria > Pseudomonadati > Planctomycetota > Planctomycetia > Pirellulales > Pirellulales bacterium. The sequence continues at coordinate 14,760 of DATJYL010000176.1, read as the reverse complement.
ATAATTCGTCGAGTTCGTCCACCAGCTTGCCAAAGTGCGCCAGCGCGGTTTCCACCGGCGCCGGCTTTTCCATGTCCACGCCGGCATCACGCAGTAAATCGAGCGGATACTTCGAGCAACCGCCTTTTAAAAATCCCAGGTAATCGTCCAGTTCGCGCTTGCCGCCGTGGATCACTCGTTGCGAAAGCGCAATCGCCGCCGATAAACCCGTGGCGTACTTGTACACGTAAAACGCATGGTAAAAATGCGGTATACGGAAACATTCCAGCGCCAGCTCGTCGTCGATGACAAAGTTGGGGCCAAAGTATAACTTCAACAGCCCGCCATATATCTCCTTGAACTTTTCCACCGTCAGCGGTTCGCCCGCCTCCACCGTTTGGTGCGTGATTTTTTCGAACTCGGCGAACATCGTTTGCCGGACGATCGTGCCCCGGATGGCGTCGATCTCGCGGTTGATCAGGTAGGCCCGCTCCCGGTCGCTCTTGGCCTTTTGCATCAGGTGCCGGCTCAGCAGTTGCTCGTTGAACGTGCTGGCCACCTCGGCCACAAAAATCGTGTAGTTGTAATACTGGTACGGCTGATGCTTGGCCGAATAGTAACTGTGCATCGAGTGCCCCGCCTCATGGGCCAGCGTAAACACGTGATCCAGCACTTCGCTCTGATAATTCATCATGATGTACGGATCGCCGCTGAACGTGCCCGAGGAAAACGCGCCGCTTTGCTTGCCCTGGTTGGGGTAGCGGTCGCACCAGCCGTTGTTCAACCCGCCGGCCAACGCGCGGCAGTAATCGCTCCCCAGCGGCTCCAGCGATTTCACCACCACCTTCACCGCCTGATCCCACGTGTGGTGCGTTTCCAACTCGCTCAAAATCGGCACATACGTGTCGTAATGGTGAATGTCCGGCAGCTTCATTTTGCGTCGCCGCAGCTCGAAGTAGTGGTACACCGCCGGCAAATGCTTGTGCACTGCCGCAATCAAGTTGTCGTACACCGCTTGCGGCATGTTGTCGCCGAATAATGCGGCATCCAAGGCGCTGGGGTAGCCGCGGACTTTGGCGTAATACACGTCGCGCTCCACCGAGCCGGCCAGCGTGGCCGCCAGCGTGTTTTCGTGCCCCTGGTACTGCGCGTAATACTGCTGAAACGCAGCTTTGCGGACGGTTCGTTTGGGGGAGTGCAAAAACGTGGAAAACGTGGCGCTGCTCAACTCAACTTGTTCTCCCTTTTCGTTTTTCAACACGCCGAATTTCAAATCGGCGTCGGCCAATTGCCGGAACACGTTGTTGGCGGTTTGCGACATTTCCGCTTGCATAGCCAGCAACTTTTCTTCGCCGGCGGTCAACGTGTGCGGCTTGTAGCGCAGCAGCCGCTCCAGCGTCACCCGATGCGCCGCCAACTCCTTGGCCGCCAAAAATTTCTTCATCGTGGCCGTGGAAATGGCCATGATCTCCGGCCGAATGAAACTCCCCGCTTGCCCGGCCCGGCTGGCCGCGTTGCGATACCGGCCGATCATTCGCTGGTACGTGCTATTAGCGGTGTCCTCGGCCGTCTTCAAAAAAGCATACGTGCCCAACCGCTCGCCGTCGCAATCCAAGTGAATGTCAAACTCCAAACACTCGGCCAGTGCCTTGGCACTCTCGCCCAAGCGGCCGGCGAATTTTTCATAGCCGGATATTTCGCGATCCCATTTTTTGAACGCCGCTTCCCATGCGGCATCGCTCTTGAACAAGCTGCCCAAATCCCAGCAATCCGATTTCTTCACCTTGCTCCGCGGCGGAAGTTGTTTGATTTTCGACATGATGAAAAGCGCTAAGATGAAATTGAAAAATGAAGATATTGACTCCGACCCGAAATCAAAAATTTGTTCAGCCGCGATGCGCCAGCGGAGCGCTCGCATTATTCCATCACCACCGCCACAGCGCGGTGCCCCACGCCAACCCCGCGCCGAAGCCACAAACTAATACATTGCTTCCGCGGCGGATGCGCCCTTGTTGCACGGCTTCGTCCAGCGCCAGGGGTATGCTCCCGGCCGAAGTGTTGCCATACTTTTCCAAGTTGACAAATATCTTGCGCCGGTCGATATCCAATTCCTCCGCCGCCGCGTCCAAAATCCGCACATTCGCCTGGTGCAGCACCACCAAATCGACATCGTCGGTCGTCAGCTTGGCGTGCTCCAGCACGTCGCGCACCGAACGGTCGATCACGCGAATCGCCCATTTGAACACGCTTCGGCCTTCCATCCGCATGTAATGCTCGCGCCGCTCCACGGTTTCCGCACTGGTGGGCCGGCGCGAACCGCCCGCTTTCATGCACAGCACGTCTTCGCCGGAGCCGTCGGAACCCATCGTGTAAGCAATCAATCCTTGCTCCTCGCTGCCGCGCGCCAACAGCACGGCGCCCGCTCCGTCGCCAAACAACGGATAGGTTTTTTTGTCCTGCGGCTCCACAATCCGCGACGTGGTGTCGGCCCCAATTACCAGCGCCGTCCGGCTGCAGCCGGTGCCCACGAATTGCGAGCCGGTCACCAAGGCGTACACAAAGCCAGCACACGCCGCCGATACATCGAACGCCGGGCAGCGCAACCCCAACTTGTGCTGAACTTGGCAAGCGGTCGACGGCACCGGCAAATCGGGCGTAAAGGTGCCCAACACCAACAGATCGATGTCCCCCGCCGCCACGCCGGCGCGGTCCAGCGCCTTACGGGCCGCAGCCACCGCCAAGTCGCTGGTATAAACACCCGGCGGTGCGTGTCGCCGCTCGCGGATGCCACTGCGCTCGAAAATCCATTGTGGGTCGCATCCATACTGCGTCAAATCTTCGTTCCGCACCACGGGCTCGGGCAAAAAGCTGCCTGTGCCGATCACCCGCACGCCGGTCAACCGCCGCAGCGGAGCTTTCAAATTTTGTTCAGGAGCATCGGCCATGGGCGGGTAGGCGGTAGGCAGTAAGCGGTAGACGGTTGGAAAGAATAATATTGTATAAATCGCTTGCGGTTTAGCATTAACTGACCACTGACCACTGGCCATCGACCACTACCTCTCCCCCAGCGGCGTGTCGATCCACCGGCGCTCGGCGTGCGATTGCAGCACCGCGTCGGCCACAATCTGCGAATTCAATCCGTCGTAAAAACTCGGCACGGCGTCGCGCCCCTCGACAATCGCCGAAACAAACTCCCACATCAAATCGTAACGAAACACCGTCACCGGCTCCCCTTGGCCCGGATCGCGCGGGCTGCCGGCCGGTTTCAGCAGCTCGGCTGGTACCGGCTGCGGCGCTAAGTCGCTGCCTGTTTTCCCAAGAAGAATGGTGTTGGGCAAGTGCAGTTGATACACCGCGCTCCCTTCCGACCCGTTGATTTCCGCCCATTCGTGACCGAAGCCGTTGCGCCCGTACCCCTTTGCTAGCGTGGTCCCTTCCCACACGCCCGTTGCGCCGCACGAAAATTCCCCCAACAGACTGGACCAATCGTCCACGTTCGACGCCGGGCACGGCTGTCCATCCGCCGTTATCGTGCGCTCCGTAAATCGCGCCACCGCGCCGCACACCCGCTCGATCGGCCCCAAGAGATCAATGGCAAAATCGATCCGGTGAATCGTCATGTCGAACAAATCGCCCGCCCCGGCTTTATCTTTGTATTGCCGCCAGGCCCAGCTCGTTTCGGGCCAGTCCAAAAACCGCTGACTGCGAAAGTGCCGCGGCGTGCCCAGCGCCCCGTTTTTCACAAGCTGCCGCAAATACCGCATCGCCGGCGCAAAGCGATACGTGAACGCCGTCATGTGTACCACGCCGCAATCGCGCGCCGCCGTATACATTTCGCGCACTTCGGCGGCGTTCAAGCCCAGCGGCTTTTCACACATGATGTGCTTGCCCGCCCGCGCGGCTGCCAGGGCGATTGGCCGATGCGTGAAATTCGGCGTGGCGATAATCACCGCATCGATTTCCCGATCGGCGCAGATTTTTTCAAAATCGGTCGTGATTTTGTCGATCTGCCATTCCCGACGCCGCGCTTCCAGCAATTTCGCATCGGCATCGCAAGCGGCGACCAGCTTCGCGCGCGAATCAAGCCGGATGCCCGGCACATGATGGTAATCGCTCACCTTCCCCGCCCCGACAATCGCAATCCGCACCGGCGGCTGGGTAGAACGAATGGGCATGGCTGAGTATGTGTAGGCAGAAAGCGGTACGTATGCCGCGAGTTGGTCACGTTCAGTGTTCTTGCGCAGGACAATAAAGTCGCGCTCCGTACCTGCATTTAGCCCCCGGTCTGCGGCCGGGGGTGCTGCAGTTGGACTAAACTTAACCCGGGCCAGTCCCGTAAGCTACGGCTTTTCGCCCCCTGTCACAAGACCCGCTAACGCCGCCAAAGTTGCGAAGAAATCGCCACAATCTGGGCCTATTCGCCTACTCCTTATCCCCCGATTCCAGCACGGCCAGAAACGCCTTTTGTGGAATGTCGACGCTGCCGATCGATTTCATCCGTTTCTTCCCCTCGCGCTGCTTGGCCCACAGTTTGCGCTTGCGGGTGATGTCGCCGCCGTAGCATTTGGCCGTTACGTTTTTGCGCATGGCGGAAATGGTTTCGCGGGCGATAATGCGGCTCCCAATGGCGGCTTGCAGCGCGATTTCGAACATGTGCCGGTCGATTTCGGTGCGCAGCTTTTTCACGATGGCCCGGCCCCGGCGGTCGGCATCGCGACGATCGCAAATGATGGACAGCGCATCAACCTTTTTGCCGCCGACCAAAATATCCATCCGCACCAAATCGGCCGGCACATAGCCGATCAACTCGTAATCCATCGTGCCATAACCGCGCGTCACGCTTTTCAGTTTGTCGTGCAGGTCGTAAATCACTTCGGCCAGCGGCAGATCGAAGGTGATCATCGCCCGCGTGGGACCGAGATATTCGGTGCGTTTATACGTGCCCCGTCGATCGGTGCATAACTGCATCACCGGGCCAATGTATTCCACCGGCAGCACAAAATTTACGCGCACCACCGGCTGGCGGAATTCCTCAATTTGTCCGGCGTCGGGCACATCTTGCGGGTTGTGAATTTCCAGCTCCTCGCCGTTGCGAGTGGTAATTTGATACGTCACGTTCGGCGCCGTTTGCACTAAATCTAAAATCGCTTCCTGCTCCAGCCGCTGCTGAATAATTTCCATGTGCAACAGGCCCAGGAAGCCGCAGCGAAAGCCGAAGCCCAGTGCTTCGCTGGTTTCGGGCGTGAATTCGAAGCTGGGATCATTGATCGCCAGCTTGCCCAGCGCATCGCGCAGCTCCTCGAAGTTTTCGCCATCGGACGGATACAAACCGCAATACACCATTCGCTGCGGCGGACGATAGCCGGGCAGGGCGGGGGCGGCGTTGTCGCCGGGCACCGTGACTGTATCGCCGATGTGAATATCTTTGATGTCTTTAATGTTGCAAATCAAATAGCCCACTTCGCCCGCCACCAACTTGTCCACCGCTTTGCGTTCCGGAACAAACTGGCCCAGCTCCAGAATTTCGTAGGTTGCTTCGGCGCGCAAGAAGCGAATTTTTTGCCCCTTCTCGGCCGTTCCTTGCATCAGCCGCACATAAGCGATGGCCCCGCGATAATCGTCATAGTGCGAATCGAACAACATCGCCTGCAGCGGCGCGGCGGGGTCACCCTGCGGCGGCGGAATGCGCTGCACAATGGCTTCCAACAGTTCTGCCACCCCGACGCCGGTTTTGCCGCTGGTGTGCAGCACTTCGTCCGGCTTGATGCCCAGCACCTGCTCCATTTCCAGCGTCACTTCATCGGGCCGGGCATTCTTGAGGTCGACTTTATTGAGCGCCGGCACGATCACTAAATTATGCTCCATCGCCGCCAAGGCGTTGGCCACCGTCTGAGCCTCCACGCCTTGAAAAGCATCGACCAGCAGCACCGCACCTTCGCAGCAGCTCAGACTGCGCGAAACTTCATAATGAAAATCAACATGCCCCGGCGTGTCGATCAAATTCAACTCGTATTCTTCCCCCCGATACTGATAACGCATCGACACGGCCCGGGCTTTTATCGTGATGCCCCGTTCGCGCTCGATATCCATGTCATCCAGCAGTTGCTCTTGCATTTCGCGCTTTTGGACCGTGCCGGTCAGTTCGATCAGCCGGTCGGCCAGCGTGCTTTTGCCGTGATCGATATGGGCGATGATGCAGAAATTGCGAATATGGGCGTTATCGGGCATGGCACAGGCGCAGGTTGCGGAAATTCATTAGCCCCGGCGGCCACGCCGGGAATCGCGGTTGTACATCAATGTTATCAAGCCGCGACCGATGGTCGCGCTGGCTTACATAACCATTGTCTCACAAATCAATTGCCAAGACATCTTACGGACATTCACTCGCCGGGCCAACCCGTTTTTGCGTACCTCGGTACAAAGCATCATGCCACAGGCTTGAAAGGCCGCCGCAACCGATGTCGAATGAATGCATTGCCTCGCCGTCGACGATGCTGGCGGCGTTCGTCAATATCGCACTAATTTCTCGACAGCCGGTCGAGTGATCGCAGTCAAGTTTCACAGGAGGGTCAACATGCACATCGAGAACTATCAAAACCTCGTCATCGGCAGCGGCGTAGGCGGAAAACTCATCGGTTGGACACTCGCCAAGCGCGGTCAAAAAACCGCCGTCGTCGAACGTTCCATGATCGGGGGCTCTTGCCCGAATGTTTCCTGCCTCCCCAGCAAAAACGTCATCTTTAGCGCCAAGGCCGTGTCCCTCGTCGATCCACAAACAGGCTTGGGTGTTACCACGGGAAAACTTGAAGTCGATATGCCCGGCGTCGCTCGCCGTAAACGGAAAATGGTGGCTGATCTGGTCCAGATGCACCTACAAAACTTCAAAGCCAGCGGTGCCGAACTGATCATGGGCAATGCAAAATTCATCGCCCCTAAAACCGTCGAGGTAACGCTCAACGACGGCGGCTTGCGACAAATTCGCGGCGACCGAGTTTTTCTCGGCCTTGGTTCGCGTGCCGCAATTCCCCCCGTTCCCGGACTGGTCGACGCCGCCCCGCTAACTCATGTTGAAGCTTTGGAGTTGGAGCGCGTGCCCCAACATCTGGTCCTTATCGGCGGCGGTTACGTCGGCTTGGAGTTTGCCCAGGCCATGCGCCGCTTCGGCAGCCGTGTCACCATCGTGCAAATGGGCCAGCAATTGCTCGAACGGGAAGATGCCGACATCGCCGCCGCGGTGGAACAGCTGATGCGCGATGAAGGCATCGACGTATTACCGCAGGCACAAATGCTAGAAGTCGCCGGCCGTTCCGGCAGCGGTGTCAAAATTCGCTTGCGTGTTGGCGGATCGGAAAAAACTTTGGAAGCTTCCGACATGCTCGTGGCCACCGGCCGCACGCCCAATACCGATAAAATCGATCTCGCCAAAACCGGCGTGGAACTCGATCCGCGCGATTTCATCAAAGTCAACGACCGGCTCCAAACCACCGCCGCCGATATTTGGGCCGTCGGCGATTGCGCCGGCAGCCCCATGTTCACGCACGTCGGCGAAGACGACTTTCGCGTGGTCATCAGCAACTTGGATGGCGGCAATCGCACGACCCGCGACCGCCTCATTCCGTATTGCTTATTCACCGATCCGGAACTGGCCCATGTCGGCCTCAGCGAGCGGGAAGCGCAGGCCAAGAACGTATCCTACCGCCTGGTCAAATATCCCATGGCCGCCGTGCTGCGAAACTTCACCCTGTCCGCCATGCGCGGATTTGCCAAAGCCTTGATTGGGCCCGACGACCGCATTCTCGGCTTCACCGTGTTCGGAGCCGAGGCCAGCGAAATGATGGCCGTCGTCCAAACCGCCATGATCGCGAATTTGCCGTACACCGCGCTGCGTGATGCCATTTTCACGCATCCCACCGCCGCCGAAGGCCTCATCGGCATGTTCTCCAACACGCCGCTGGAGCCCATGCGAAATTAGCGCCGCACGAGCGTGGAATTTTCCACGGTCGCTTATTATTCCTTGTCGCACACTACGACCGGCTAATCTGTCCCGGCGCCACAATGTCCCCCCGCCGCAGCAACTTCAGCGTATAAATGGTCGGCGGGCAAACGTAGCGCCGCACCGCGTCGGCTATCGCCAGCGTGATGATAATCGGCAGCACCACGTTGTAATCGCGCGTCATTTCAAATAGCATCACAATGGCCGTCAAAATGGCTCCCGTGGCGCTGCCCACCATCGCCGCCATGCCGACCACTCCCATGGCAGCCGGAGTAAGCGTCATGTGCGGGGTGAAGTTCCCCGCCAGCGCTCCCAGCGAGGCCCCGGCCGTCGCACCCAAAAACAACAATGGCGAAAACACCCCGCCCGACGCCCCCGATCCCAGCGTCAAGCTCGTGGCTAATAGCTTGGTTGCAACCAGCAGCAACAGCAGTCCCGGGGCAGTCAACGTACCCCGCAGCACGTCGTCAATCGTGGCGTAACCCACGCCTTGCACAAAATAATGCCCGCCGCCTTCGAATCCCGTGGTTCGTGTCATCATCGCATACATCAACAGGCCCACACATAACATCCCCAGCATGTGCCGCGTGTAATAATTGCCCGGCAGCGAGTCGAAGCGGTCTTCAAACCAATAAATCGACCGCACAAACAGCGCGGCCAATAGGCCCAACAACACCCCCGCCACAATCAGCACCGGCGCCAAGCCCAAACTATCCAAGGTGAAATCGGGAACCCGTAGCGCCGGCACGTTAAACGAGGGAAACGTCCCGAAGAAATACCGCCCAATGTGCGTCGCCACGGCCACGGCCAGCGCCACGGGCATTAACGTGGCGGCACTGACGATCGGTAGCAAAAGTTCCACGGCAAACAATACGCCGCCAATCGGAGTGTTGAACGTAGCCGCAATGCCTGCTCCCCCGCCGGCAGCGATCAGCGTAATCCGCTGCTGCGGCGTCATCGAAACAATCTGCCCCAACGTAGAACCGAAGGCGGCCCCAATCTGAATAATCGGCCCTTCACGTCCCACCGAACCGCCGCTGCCGATCGACAACCCCGATGCCAGCGATTTCACCGCTGCCACCACCGGCCGAATGATTCCGCCGCGGTAGCCGATGGCTTCCATCACTTCCGGCACGCCGTGCCCTTTGGCTTCCGGAGCAAAATTTTGCACCAGCCACGCCACGCCGACCGACCCCATCACGGGAACAAAAATCACCAGCCATTCCCAGCCGCTCAGCCAAAATGGCGGCGTGTGCAAATTGGCGTCGTAATACAACGACAACTTTCCCAGAAACAGCAAGTTATGAAACAGGCTGATCAGCGCCCGAAAAAACACCGCCCCAAACCCGGCAATCACCCCCACCCCAATGGCTAACCCCGCCAGGAGCAGGCCGCTGATCGGTGGCAATTCGATCCGGGGCGGTTCGGCCGGCGTCGGTTGAGCTGCCGGCGGTTGAGATTGCGGCGCATCCATTCGATATTTCGACTTGAATTACTGCGACAGTACCGGCACGCCTTTGCGAAATTCAATTTTGCTGCGTTCGCCCGAAGGCGTCCAGGTGGTCCACACACCGTCCATTTGCCCGTCCACGTACTTCCCTTCCATTTCCTTTTGGCCGTCAGAATACCAAAACGTCCACGGCCCTTCTTCCTGGCCATGATTGTAGCTGCCGAAGCTCAGTTTGTTGCCGTTCGAATGATACTCAATCCACGGCCCGTGCCGTTGATCGTCTATCATCATCCCTTGCGAGGCCATTTTGCCGTTGGTGTGCCAACTCAGCCATAAGCCTTGTTTCATCCCGTCGCGGTAGCTGCCATCCGCCGCCAGGTGCGAAAGATCGTCGCCGCCGATCAATTTATCGTCGCCAATGTCGCCGTCACCGCGCGAGAGTTTGCCGTCTGGGAGATGATTGTCACCCGTCGACCCCGGTTTTTTGCTGACGGGCCGGTCGTGTTCGTCATACCAATACCGTACATGCTCGCCGCGTGGGAACTCGCCATAGTCAGTGTATTCCCGGCCGTTCATGCCGTGGCTTTCGGCCCACGGCCGCGGATCGTGCACAATCATCACGTCCCCCGGCTGCCGCACTTTGTCGAAGTACGCCTGCAATATACTGTGCGAGGGGGAAAGCGGAAAATTCACCTCTTCGTATCCCATGAACGTGACCGCTTTCGGCTCTTCCCCCGGCCGGTACAAAACCGCAAACGGATTGTTGGGTACGTACACGCAGTAAGACAAATACGCTGCCATGCCGTTCACATAAAACGCGGCCGGAGAAACCAGCAAAAACACGGCCCCGCCGCGGGCCAGCCAGTTGCACCTCCGCCAGGTTTGCAGCCGAGATTCGCGCCACGGCAAAAACAGTGCAAAGCCGGCCAGCGCCAGCATCACATTCCATCCCAGCAAATTGCAGTGCGGACCCAGGCAATTCCAAATCACAATCCCCGTGTGCAAAAACAGCGCTAAAAAAGCCACCACCCATCGTGCTCGCGGAATAAAGCACAACACCGCCAACGACACTTCCGAAACCGCGATCAACCATCCCACGGCCACGCCGAAACTATGCGTGGTAAACCAATGCTCGCCGGGAAAATGCTCCATCAGGTAATTGGGAATCACATCGGAGCGAAAGCCGTTCATTCCCTCCGGCTTGATAAAATCGATGATCAATTTGTGAAACCCGGCCCAAAACCACAGCGCAATCACATTCGCGCGCCCCACCAACTGCGCATTCACCCCCGGCAGCGTCGCCAGCAGCATAAACACCAGCACGTAATGGGGCTGCAGCCGCGTGCGATCAAACAGCACGCTCAACACCAATACCGTGCTCAGCGCCGCCAACCCCGTGCGCGGAAAAATCAAAACCAACAATAGCGAGCCCACGATCAGCCACCCGAAATCAATCTGCGGCAGCCCATCCCACACCGGCAACATCGGAGCCAGTTGCGAATCGCTGGGCCGGTTCTCCCACGAAATCGTATTCGCCGGCTTGGCAAATTCCCACGGATGCCAATTCGGACTGGACCGGTCTTGCCACACGTTCCAAGTCACCGCCACCGTGTACAAGGTCGCAGCCACCAGCAGCCAGCGGTACAGCACCAAGTACCATTGCGGACCGCGCGGCAGTGGAATCGATAAACCCACACGCGCCAGCGGCCCGGGCTCCGCGGGACGTGCAGAATCGGTAAGTTGTTCTTCTGCAATCAGCGACATGGGCGAAGTGATCGGTCGATATTCGCAATAAACGACAACTCAAACAAAAACCGACGGTGTCATCGAAGTGGTAGTGGGCCAATTTGAACATAGCCCGACTGTGTCAGTCGGGAAAAGCGGCTGTCGGAATTTCAAATTGTCCCACCACCATCGAAGTCATCGTCCGACGGTGTGAGTCAGGAAACACAGCCACCAGCATCACTTTTGGGCCTATACCTCTATTCTGTCAGCCGATTTGCCACGGTACATGGCCCGCCAATCAAAAATAGCCTGTTTTTCTTGCTTTGCCCAAAGCCCCTTATTATGCTGGAAATTGCATAAGTCGAAGCAGAAATCTATCCTTTCCAGGGCCCACAGGGCCGCAGCGGCGGCCTCGGCGCCTCAATACTAAATCAAAGACACGCTCCCATCTCACGCCTCGTTGTGATTGTATCTCGCGAAGTTAGGTGGGAGCGTACCGGACACCGTTGCGCCACGCAGGGAGAAATCAGCCACATGTCTCGCATCTGTTTGAACAGGTTTCCGTTTGCGGTCTTTCTGGCAGCGCTGGCAACCGTGGGTTGCATGCTGGTTCAGGTTCAAACTAGCCAAGCGCAGACGACCACCACGACCACCAGCACCACGTCGACCAGCACCACGTCGACCTCTACCTCCACGACCACGACCAGCACCTCCACCACATCGACATCCACCAGCTCAAATATCTTTGGCGCCGCCGGAGTCGTGGTCGATGCCAACGGCGTGTTGCGCACCGAAATGTTTCCCGACCTCACTGGCCAATTGGCACGCCAGCGCATTGCCGCCGCGCGCGCCGCCCTGGCGGCCACCAATCCCGGCGTCGTCAAGCCCAGCCCACTGCGAAAAATCTCTCTCAATCGGCTGGAAGCCGCGCTCAAACAGCGACAAGACAACGGCCTGCCCCCCAGCGAAGAAATGAAATACCTGGCCGGCCTCACCCGCCTGCAATACGTGTTCTACTATCCTGACACCAAAGATATTGTCATCGCCGGCCCGGCCGAAGGCTGGATGTCCGATCCTGCCGGCCGTGTCCGCGGCATGACCTCGCTGCGGCCGGTCGTGGAACTCGACGATTTGGTCACCGCGCTCCGCGCCTTCCCGCCGCAGGGAAAAGCCACTTCGCAAATTAGCTGCTCCATCGATCCCACCCAGGAAGGCCTGCAAAAAATGCAGCAGTTCCTCAAGGAAGTCGGCTCCCGAATCTCGGCCCAAAATCCCCAAGGCGACGCCGAATTCATCATGGCCGGGCTGAAAGAAAACCTCGGTCCGCAATTGATCCACATCAAAGGCGTCCCGCCCGACACCCACTTCGCCCAAGTCTTGGTCGAGGCGGATTATCGCATGAAGCTCATCGGCATTGGCCTGGAGCATCCCCCCGTCAAGCAACTCATTAGCTGGGTCGATCGCGTCAATCCCGTCGCCGTCAATCGCAACGCCCTGCAGCGCTGGTTTTTTGTCCCCGAATACGAATGTGTGAAAGAAACCGCCGACGACAACGCCATGCAACTGCAAGGCGACGGCGTGAAATTGGTCAATGCCGACGAAGTCGTCGCCCCCGACGGCACCCGCGCACCGTCCGGCAACATCGACGGCGCCAGCCGCGCCTTCACCGAAGGCTTCACCAAAAAATATGCCGAGCTCGCAGCCGTCTCGCCCGTGTACGCCCAGTTGCGTAATTGCATCGATCTGGCCGTCGCCGCCGCCTTCATCCAAGCCAAAGATTATTACGGCAAAGCCGGCTGGAGCATGCCGCTCCTTGGCGAAGAAGCCATCTACCATGTCGAAACGCTCACCGCCCCGCAGCAAGTCGATTGCATCGTCAACGGCCTGTGGCGCGGCCACACGCTCATGACCCCCATCGGCGGCGGCGTCAACATCCAACCGCGCCGCGCCCTCTCGCCCGACAATCTGCAGCGCGACGACGACGGCAAAGTCGGACAGGTCCACGACTCCGTTGATCTGAAAAACCTTAAGCCCGACCAATGGTGGTGGGACTGAGCTTTCAGATTTGTGAAACGTCGATTTAGCCGCTGGGCTTGCCCAGCGCTCGCTCCACCAGCACCACCCGCACGTCGCACACATTCGTTTGCGTGGGCCCCGTCTTAATCAGCGCATCCAGCGGTTCAAAAAAACGGTACGCGTCGTTGCGCCGCAAAAAATCAGCCGCATTCAAACCGCGGCGATTTGCTGCTTCAATAATTTGCCAATCGACGAGTGCCCCGGCCGCATCGGTCGGCCCGTCCTCTCCGTCGGTTCCGCCCGAAAGAATGGCGATGCCGCCCGACCCAATGGCCCCCATTTGCTTCATCTCTTCCAGCCGCACCAGTGCCGCCAGCACCGCCTGCTGATTGCGGCCACCCAATCCGCGCTCCGCTTCCGGCACAAGTTTGACTGTCCCCTCGCCGCCGCTAATCAAGCAATTGGTTCCGGTCGTCCCTAACATGTGAACGGCCATGTCGGCCAACTGCCGCCCTATCGGTTCCACCGCCCCTTCCGGCTTTCGCGCCGATGTGCACGTCGGTGTATATCCTAACCGTTCCGCTTCCCGCCCCCCCCCCTCCACCGCCCTGGCATTATTGCCGATCACGAAATTCTTCACTTCGCTGGTTTGAATTTCCACATCTCGGTCCCCATCCGCTTTGCGGTTTAGCACATCCCACACCCCGGCTGGCACCCCTGCCTCGCGCGCCCCAAACTTCTCCAAAATCGCCAGCGCCTCCTGCGGCGTGGAAGTATCTGGCACCGTGGGGCCCGAGGCGATCAAATCCAACGGATCGCCGGGAATGTCGGAGATAATGAGCGCGATCAGTCTTCCAGCTCGGCAAGCCCTCGCTAACCCGCCCCCTTTGATCCGGCTAAGCTGCTTGCGCACGGTGTTGAGTTCCGCGATGTTCGCGCCGGCAGCGCTGAGAAATCGCGTGACCGCCAATTTATCGGCCAGCGAAATCCCTTTGACAGGCGCCGGCAACAGCGCCGATCCGCCGCCGGAGATGAGCGCGATGCACAAATCGTCCGGCCCCAGTGCCGAAACGATCCGCAAAATTTCTTCCGCCCCCGCCACGCCCTCCGCCGTCGGCTCATTCACCCCCGCCGGCCGCGCCGCATGCAAGTGAATGTGATTGAGTTGCTTCACGCAGTCCGCCGGCACATTCACCCAACCAACCAATTCCTTTTCTTCCATCAGCTTCGGCCCGAGAATCTCCTCCAGCGCCGCCGCCATTCCCGCCCCCGCTTTGCCAGCGCCAACGACAGCGATGCGCCGCACACGGTCTAAATCAATCCGCCCCGGCAGCAAAATACGCCCATCCAACCGGACCCTTTCGCGCATTAACTTCTCGCTCCGCACGGCATCCAACCCCGCCTGCCAAATGCGAAGTGCGTCGTCTCGGAGTTGTTGCGAATTGCGAAGCATTAACGATAAAAAAGCCCAGGGGTTGCAACCCCTGGGCCTGGTTAGATCACTCATACCCATACCGCTGGCAATAATCTCCCCAGCGGCGGCGAATTTCACTCGCTAGCTCCGGCTCCAATTCGTGCTTGTTGGTTTTGTAATCCT
>DATJYL010000175.1 GCA_035499655.1 Pirellulales bacterium | reverse complement strand
GAGCACCGAGTCACTGGCTCACGGCTCACGATTATTTACTATCCACCTGTCGGCAGTAAGCGATTTTCTCCGCAGTGGTGGTGGGTTTGGGACCGGCAGATGATTTTTTGACGGGTTTGGCCGGCTCAACGACCGGCGCAGCCTCGGCGACGGGCTGTTCTGCTTCTTCCGGGGTCAGCGGCGCAGGCTCGGGCTCCGATTTCACAGCTGGTTTAGCGGCGGGCTTTGAAACGGGCGATGGCGCGGCGGCCGAAGCAGCCGGAGCTGCGGCGGCACCCTTGCCCCGCGCCATCGCCAAAATGTCGGCCGTCGAAAGTTTCGCGCCCGGCGCTTTTTTGGCAGCGGGAGCAGCGGCCGTCGGCGTGGCGGCAGGCGGCTTGGCAGCCGGAGCAGATTTTGTTGCGCTTGGCGTGGCCGCGGAAACCGGTTCGCCTGTCCCTTTTTTTACCCGGGCGGCAGCCAAAATGTCGGCTGTGCTGGGTTTTCCGCCGGCTGCCGGCGCAGCGGGCTTGGCTGCGGCGGTTTTGGGTGCAGCGGGTGTTTTTTCCGCAGCAACTTTTTTCTCCGGAGCGGGCTTTTCCTCTTTGGCTTTGGGTTCCGGCTTCGGCACGACTTTCAGAAAATCCAATTCGATGTCATACCACCCGATGTTATCGAACTGATCGAACTCGACTAGCGCCCGCCCATTCATATTTACGGTTTTAATCAGCCCGGTCGCATTGCCGAAGCGCGCCAACTCCGGCCGTGAGGCATCGACCACGACGTATTTATCGGTAAAGGCTCGCTTCAATTTTTCGATGTGCTCAAAAACCATTGGCAGGGGGAATGACGAAGGAGAATGACGGAATAAGCAGCGGCAAAAGCTAATCGCTAATTGCTAGTCGCTCCTTTCAGGCGGCATTGTCGCCCAAGCGGGGCGGTGAATCAAGACGGTATTCTAAAGGCCTCCGGTTCGGCTAAATTCGGTCCCGAACCCCGCTGTTTCTTTTCGCACTTCTTATTTCCGAACGCCAATCTCGTACCGCCAGCGGATCGTTTGCGGAAACATCGCCGTGGCTGGCGGTGCGGGAATTCGCAAGGTTCCCTTCTGCCGGTCCATTTGAATGAAAATAGCTTGGTCAGTTTGCTCACCATGCCAGGCGGTAAGCGTTAAACAATCGAGCGGCCACGCAGCTCCGCTTTGGTTCAGGACGGTATATGTGCTGCCCAACCAGAGGGGCAATTCTTGCATGCGGCAGGCCACATCGAACAGCAAACGGTTGCGGTCCAAATCGGCTTCCACGCTCATCGACCAGTGGTTGCGGCCCGCCATGCCCACCAGCATCGCTGATTGCCCTTCGCCGGGCCGAGTTTCCAAATTCAGCGATTGCAAGACCGGGCTGGGGGGCCACGCTTCGTCGGGATGTCCTTCCTGCGAGATTAAGCATCCACTGGTTCCATCGGGCAATGTCCATGACACCTGATGAGCAAACCGATCGCCGCATCGCTCAAAGTCCACTCGCAGCAATGGCGTTCCTAGCGTCGCGCTATTCATCGTCGCTATCTTTTTCTGCCGCGACGGGTTTGCCCCCCGTGGCACGCCAGCGGAGGTAAGCATCGAGAAAGCCCTGAATGTTGCCGTCCAGCACCGCATGAAAGCTGCCCATGTAGTGCCCGGTGCGGGCGTCTTTCACACGCTGATCGGGGTGCAAAAAGTAATTGCGAATTTGTGAGCCGAAGCCCGTTTTCGCCTGCGATTTGTATTTTGCCGCCAAGGCCGCTTCTTGTTTTTCTTCTTCGAGCCGCGCCAGGCGTGCCCGCAACATTTTAATTGCCGTGGCGCGGTTTTTGTGTTGGCTCCGTTCGTTTTGGCACTGCACGACAATGCCGCTGGGAAAATGCGTTAGCCGAATGGCGCTGGAGGTTTTGTTCACATGCTGGCCGCCGGCGCCGCTGGCGCGGAACACATCTTCGCGAATGTCTTCGTCGCGCAATTCGATTTCCGTGTTCTCGTTGATTTCGGGCGAAACATCGACCGCCGCGAAACTGGTTTGCCGCTTGCCTTCGGCATTGAACGGACTAATGCGCACCAGCCGATGCATCCCTGTTTCGCCTTTCAGGTAACCGTAGGCCATGGGGCCGCGCACCGAAATGGCCGCATGCTGAATGCCGGCGACTCCATCGTCTTGGCGGTCGAGCAATTCCGTTTCATAGCCATTTTTCTGGGCCCACTGCAGGTACATCCGCAGCATCATTTCGGCCCAATCGTTGGCGTCGGTGCCGCCGTCACGGGCGTTGATGGAAAGAATGGCGGCGTTGGCGTCGTGCGGTCCGCTGAGGAGCGATTTTAATTCCAGCTCGTCGAGCTTGGGCTCGGTGCGATCGAGCTGCTCGCGCAGTTCCGGAATGAAGGTGGAATCTTCGTCCCCCATTTCGACCAAAGTTTGAATTTCCTCGCCGGCGCGGATCGCTTCGTCCATGGGCTTGAGCAGCGCGTTCAAGCTCTTCAACTCCATCACCGTGGCCTGTGCCGCCGTTTGGTTGTTCCAGAAATCGCCGGCCGACATCCGCTGTTCAATCGCGCTGGCCTGCGACTTTTTTGCGGCATAGTCAAAGACTGTCCCGCAGTTGCAGGATTCTCTTGCGAATTCGCTCGGCCCGATCAGTCAGTTCTTTTTCCATGATAGTGCGGATATGTGGATCAGAAGGAGTTTGAATCCGTCGAAATTATATGCTGGCAAGCTATCGATTGTCATCTGCGGTTTGCGAGGAAATTCCATTGGCGATATGATGGGCAGGAAGTCGGCCCGAGGATGCTGCTTTTCTAAAATTGCCTTTTGCTCGAAAATTATGCGTTGGCCCCTTCGCTATCAAATTTTGATTCCGTTTGCCTTGGTGCTGCTGGGCGTGGTGTGTGCGGTCAGCGCGCTCAATGCCTGGTTGGCCACCCAGCGGGCGAAAAATCAAATTGAAGAGCAATTGCAGGGGGTGGCGGCGACATTGGCCGATTCCAGCTTTCCGCTGACCGATATGGTGCTGCGGCAAATGCACGGGTTGTCGGGGGCCGATTTCGTCTTTACCAATCCCACAGGTCGAGTGTTGGCCGCCAGCAAGGCCTTGGAATTGCCGTCGGGCGAAAGCTCCGTCGCCGCGGATAATTGGCAGCAATTGCGACTGGGACCGCCGGTCGAAATTGGCGGACAAGATTATTTTCAAATGTTGTTGTCGATGCCGGGGCGCGGACAACAGCCGAAGGGGCAATTGCATATTTTTTACCCGGTTCGGTTCTGGCACGAAGCACGCAGCGAAGCCGCGCTGCCGCCCCTTGTAGTTGGCGCTATCGCGCTGGCTGTCACAGCACTTTTGTCGCTGTTGATTGCCGGACGGCTGACCAAGCCCATCGTTGAATTGCGCTCGCAAGTGAACCGCATCGGGCAGGCCGATTATTCTCCCATCCCACTGCCGACGCGCAACGACGAATTGCGCGATCTGGCTGTGGCCGTCAATCGTTTGGCGGAACAGCTTGCCGAAATGGAAAGGGCCATTCGCCGCAGCGAGCGCCTTTCGCTCTTGGGACAATTGGCCGGCGGACTGGCTCATCATTTGCGGAATAATGTGACCGGCGCACTCATGGCCGTTCAGCTACATGCCCGAGAGTGCGAGGCAGATCCCGAAAGCCTGGACGTGGCATTGCGACAATTGGCATTGACCGAAGAAAATCTCAAACAATTTTTGGCGGCTCCACAAAGTCCGAATCTGACGCCCCCCTTGCAGCGCGTTTCGTGCCGATTGGCCGACGTGATCCACGAGGTGGTGGAGTTGCTCGATCCCGCCTTGCAGCATCGGCGTGTGCATTTGTCGGTCGTCGAGCGGGCAGAGGATGGCGGGCCGCTGTGGGCCGATCCTGCCCAGCTTCGGCAATTGCTGATGAATTTAGTGCTGAATGCCGCCGATGCCGCGGGACCGGGAGGCTGGGTGCGGATCGAAACGACAGTCGCTGCGAGCGTTCCCGATCCGTTATCTGTGGAAAGCGACGCAAGTTCTTCGGTCATTTTGCGTGTTCTGGATAACGGGGCCGGACCGCCGCGGGAGATGATCGAGCGGTTGTTCGAGCCATTTGCCACCAGCAAACCGGAAGGGGTGGGGTTGGGCTTGGCCGTGGCGCGGCAAATCGCACAATCCCACGGGGGCCGGATTGTATTTCAGCGCTCCGGGGGCGAAACTTGCTTTGAAGTCCACTTGTCGGCGGTCGGTGGTCCGTCGTCAGTTGTTGGTAGCCAACAAAAGCAGCATGTTTGAATAAGTACTCCGCGTTTCCTACGGACCACTGACCACGATGTCCAACATTCTCATTGTCGACGATGAAGAAAGCATTTGCTGGGGGCTAAGCCGACTGCTTAGCGGCGAAGGGCATACCGTGCGCGTGGCTTCGTCGGCTGAAGAAGCCTTGGAGAAAGTCCCGCAGGCGAAGCCAGATTTGGTCGTGCTGGATGTGCGGCTGCCCGGCATGGATGGGCTGTCGGCCATGGGCAAATTTCGCGATTTGGCCGGGCCGGTGCCGATTGTCGTCATCACCGCTTTCGGCAGCCTCAACACCGCGGTGGCGGCCTTGGGAGAAGGCGCATTCGATTACTTGCCCAAGCCGTTCGATTTGGACCAGGCGGCGGCGGTCATCCATCGGGCGTTGGTGAGCGCGGAGGTTGTCCATGCGACGGTAGCGGCTGGTGACAATGTGCCGGAAACATCGCCAGCGGAAGAGGAACTATTTGGCGCCAGCCCAGCGATGCAGGAAGTTTTCAAACGAATCGCGCTGGTGGCTCCGTCCGATACGGCTGTGCTGATCTGCGGGGAAAGCGGCACGGGGAAGGAGTTGGTGGCACGGGCTATTCATCGTCATTCGCAGCGGTGCGCTGCACCGCTGGTGCCGGTGAATTTAGCGGCCCTCAGCCCAACGCTGGTGGAAAGCGAATTATTTGGCCATGTGCGGGGAGCATTCACAGGGGCCACCAGTGCCCGTCAAGGCCTGCTGGAATTAGCCAACGGGGCAACCGTATTTTTTGACGAGGCGGGGGATATTCCCCTCTCCGTGCAAGTGAAATTGCTGCGTGTGCTGGAGCAACAAGAGGTGACGGCTGTGGGCGATACTCGGCCGCGTCGCACCCGTTTTCGGGTGGTAGCGGCGAGCAATCGGGATTTACGGAAGGAATGCACGGAAGGCCGGTTCCGTCAGGATTTATTTTTTCGGCTGGCGGTATTTGAAATTCAATTGCCGCCGCTGCGCGAGCGCCGTGAGGAAATTCCGCAGCTAGCCGAGCGTTTTTTGCGGCGCTGGGCTCAACCAGATCAATCGCCGCCGCATCTGTTGGACGAAACCGTCGCCGAATTGTGCCGCCGCGATTGGCCGGGCAATGTCCGCGAATTGCGCAACGCCGTGGAACACGGCGCGCTGATGGCCCGGGGCCGCGCCATCGCCCCGGAACATCTTCCGCCGCCCACTTTTTTAGACCGTCCGCCGACAGCCGACCCCACAACACTGCTCCAAACTGCGGCGGCAGCCTGGGCGCAAGATCAGCTTGGTTCGGGCCGCCCGCAGGATGATTTATATCAGCGGTTTTTAGAGATCACAGAGCCGGGACTATTTCAAGCCGTCATTACCTCGACCGGCGGCAATCGCGCTCAGGCGGCGGTTCTGCTGGGAATTCATCGCGCCACGCTGCGAAAAAAACTCAGCGGCGAAGCTGACTCGCAATAGTCCGTCGCCAAAATTTCTGAAAAATACGGAAAGAAATACCGTCATTGGGGACAGATATTAGTGCGGGAAGGCACGTGCACTTTTCATGTTGCTTCATTGAGTAAGCCCGGTCTTGCGCGGCGGCATGGTTTTAACCCAACTCCGAAAAACTTCTGCCACGCTCCACGCCTGGGCGATACAGCCGCGAGCTTGAAAGGGAGCCTCAGCGTCAAAAATCTCGCTGATGGATCCCAGGCACGCTTCGTTCAGATGGTTTTCGAAAGCCGCCAGCAGTTTGCGGGCCTGGCTCAATTCGCTGGGGTAAACTCGCAACCAGGCGTCAATGTACGGACCAATCAACCAGGCCCAAACGGTTCCCTGGTGGTAAGCGGCGTCGCGTGATCGTAAATCGCCATCGTACTTGGCCTTATAATCCGGATGACCGGGCGCCAGCGATCTTAACCCCACAGGGGTTAACAATCGCTGGGTAACCTGCTCGATGACCGATTTCCACCGCGATTGATCCAGCACCGGATGATCGAGCGAAATGGCGAACACTTGATTGGGGCGGAAGGCGGCATCATTTCCGTTTTCGCCGTCGACAACGTCGTACAGATATCCGCCATCGGCGAGCCAAAACCTTTGATTGAACGATTCATACGCCTGCGCGGCACGCTGGGCCAGCGTTTCCGCCGCTGCTTGATTTCCACCTTCGCGGACCCAGCGTTGCAACAAACGCAGGGCGTTATACCACAGGGCATTGATTTCCACCGCTTTCCCGCGGCGCGGCGTGACCACCCAATCGCCAACTTTGGCATCCATCCACGTCAGTTGGTATCCTTCCTGCCCCTGCGATAAGAGGCCATCTTGGGGATCAACGTGAATGCCAAATCGCGTGCCGCGCACATGATGTTCCACAATGTCGCACAGCGTGGGGAGCAAAACGTGCAGGGTTTCCGCATCGTGCGTGGCTTGCAGATAACGCTCCAAGGCGTGGAAATACCAGAGCGTGGCATCGGCAGTATGGTACTGCCCTTCGGCTTTTCCTTCAGGAAATAAATAAGGAATTAATCCGTCTTTCGCATAACGACCAAAGGTGCGCAACAAATACCCGGCTTCGCTCTGTCGACCGGTTAGGAGCGCTAACCCTTCCAGGCTGATCATCGTGTCGCGACCCCAATCGGTAAACCAATGGTAGCCGGCAATTACTGTCCGCACGTCGTCACCGGCGGCGTGTGCGACGGCCAAATCGGCCACGCGAGTTGTCGGCCGGATGATGAATTGATCGGCGGCCAGCACCAATTCCGCGGCAAAGCCCTCCTGAATCTGGGGATTGGCCTGAAACAGCAACCGTTCGCGGCGCTGCAATTCCGATTCCAGCGCGGCGCGGGGCTCGACGGCTAAAATCGTATCCCAAGTTTCCGTCGAACCGATGAGCGTGGCTTCGTCGCCGGGATTTAAGTCCGCTCGAAAGTAACCCGGACTCCAAAGTCT
>DATJYL010000174.1 GCA_035499655.1 Pirellulales bacterium | reverse complement strand
GCAACTTCCGCACGATCTGCTCAGGACTATGCCGCGTCCTACGTTTCGTCGTCATTGTGAAAGTCTCCTTGCCCATCGGGCTAAAGACCTTCATAACAACTGGATCAGTTTTTCAACAGCAGGCCAGCTTGATAGACTCTCGTTTGTGTCTTCCGAGCGAAGAAATTCATTGACGGGAGAGTCTTCAAATAATCGTTTTCGCAATCTTTAATCCAACTAGCCCGTTGCTCTACTGATCGTAGCATAGGGCCGATATCTGGCTCTTTTGATTCTTCGCTCGCTGTGGAGAACTGCATCAGAAAGGTGTTACCACCAATAAAATACTCCTCAAATTCGCTGAGGCATTGCTGAAAACGGAATACATACTTGCTCTTAAGTTCCAATATCTTTGCTACTCTTGCTTGTAGTTCAGCATCGCGAATCTGTACTTGCTCACCAACTTTCTTTCCATGAAGCAGAGCCGCTAGCGGATGCTCAGGCGCTAGCTCATTACGACACCGCTCTGGATTTGGTGAGTCCTCGACAATCCACCATCGTACTTGTTGATTGTTTTCTTGATATGCTACGGCGACACCCGGCACGACAGCTTCAGGTTCTGGAATGTCGAGCTTTTCACCGCTCAAAACAGAATGAATCATCGCCATATTTGCATCTTTTGATGCAAAATTACGCCTGAGTAGTTCATAAGCGTAACGTACGGCATTCAGTGGCTCATTTCCGGCTTTTAAGATTTGAACAACCGCCTGACCAATTTGCGGAGTGGTATCTTGAGCTCTGGGAAGTAAATCTAGATCGTGACATATCCATTCGTCTTTAGCTAATTCAAAGCCGAGCAACGCTTGATTTACTCGTAGAACCTGTTTGTATTTCTCATCAGGTATTGATTTCAGACAATCATCAAAAGTCGCCGCTAGGGTATCAATACAGTTGAACTTATTCAGTATGTTAAATTCGGCTGAGACACAATCGTGATCGTAGAATCCATTTGCTCGCAGTCGGGGACAAAAGTCCAGAATAAATTCTGCATCATCAATATTTGCAGCGCTACTTACTGCCATCCGTGTATCAATGCTCAAATACTCAGGCTTCAAAAGGTGTTTCCAGATTGAAAGTGCTTCTGCATTTAATGTCAGATTAGCTAGCTCTCTCGCCAGTGCACGATGAAATGGGGATTGATCTACATCTGCGATTGAAAATGCTTTTAGGCCGAACTGTTTGGCTTCATGAACATTCCCGAGTTTGCGTTGAAGGACTGCTCGAAATAGATCAGGTACAAATGGCGGAAAGTCAGACGGAAGCTGCGCAAAAATCTCCTCTGCTTTCTCTGTTTCTTGACGGCGAACATAAATTGCGATGATGTTACAAACCGTTATATACTGGGCGATGTGATCCAAATCTTTTAGCTTTGGCACTATCGCGAGAAGACAGATCAGGCCGTCGGTATCACTAAAGCTATCTCCATCCGATAGATAAAGGCTTGAGAGCACATAGCGAATGTAGGGATATTCATCAATTTCTTTGAGCGATTTAATCAAAGCAATCGCCGTTGAGAATTCATTATTAGCGGCTGAAGTCAACGCAAACTGCAACACGACATCTGGATTTTGCGGATCGAGATCATAAGCAAGTCGCACGCAACGATGCTTCTCTGTTTCATTTCCAATAATTGTGTAGGCCATTGCAAGGCGCAAATAAATACTTGCTCGTGTTTTTGCTGGAGCTTTTTGTCTCAATGGCAATGCTCGATTCAGTAGATCGAGCGATTCAATTGCTAGCGCTCGGCTACCAGCGGAAGGGACATCGGCTTCAGTGTCTCTGGCCTGGAAACGCGCGTAGTCGGTCAAGACTGAGCCTAGTTGTTCCATGAGCATTGGCGAGTTGGGTTCAGCTTCCAATGTCAACCGCCCATAGGACATTGCTTGCTCGAATTGTTGACGGTGGGAGGCTGCAAACATCAAGGCGTTAGCAACATACAGAGATCGACGAAATTGGACCGGCACACCATTCTCAAGCTTAGTGAATTCTAGAGATAATGGAGCGGATCGCGCCCACACTGCGTAAGCTAAACTGTGATTTGGAAAAGCGGTTTTTACCGCAATGGCTAATGAATGGGCTTTCTCGACTTCGCCACGCAAAAAATATCCAACTGCTTCAAAACATCTTGCATCTGGATTATCTGGTTCATAGTCTTTGGCCTGAAGGTACAGAGATGCGGCCTTTTCAAAATCCCCATTCTCCTCGTGAGCGCGAGCGATATTAGCAAGAACTCGATACCAGATTCGATTGTTGAATTCGGACGAATATCTAGTCCTTAGCTTTTCCAGTAGTGCGATTGCTACGTTAGGTTCCCCTCGCTCGGTGTAGCCTTTCGCAATATCAATTTCCGCATGAAATGAATCGATCGTCCGTTGCTGACTCTCTGTAGTCGGAAGGGGTTCCGAGGTCGCGGTAGGAACAGCCGCTTTGTTGCCATCAACTAGTGATTGCAGAAATGGAATTAAAGCATCGTGAGTTGCGCCATAGGATATTGGATAGACTCGATCATTTGCATCGCGTTCTGCCTCAATCACAGCACACTCTGCATCTCGCACTAGACGGTAATGACGATATTGCGAGTTCGCAAAAACACGATTTGCCCATGCTAATAATGCTCCGAAATTTGGATCGTCTAATCCCTTACCAAATCCGACGAAAACGAGTGTTTTAGTTAAGAAACCTGATCGTATGAAAATCTGCGTGTGTTCGTCCTTGACGATCTCGTCGTAACTAGACACTCCCAATACGACCGAATCAGGATCATCGAAATACCCATGCAGATGGACGATCGCTTGCAGTTCCCCTTTCGCAACACTTTCAACCTTTGAGGTCTGCCTCCAAGTTACCGACAAAAATTTTGTCGTCCTCTCTAAAAGACCGTCGTAATTTGTGGTCCATAGTGGCAACTTCAGATTGGCAATGGCTTCAAGAATTTCACGATTAACTACCGAAAGAGTACCGACGGAATCATGCAACCAAACTCCAAATTCCCCAAGGCTCTTTTTGAGGAATTTTTCAACCGCTTGCGCGACTACCAACCACATATCCGCTTTGTTGGATTCAAGCAATCGCCGGAGATTCTCGGCTTCTGGAACTTCAAGAAGTCGAAGCCCGATACACCGGTCTAACCCGTTTTGCAACAGGCCCTTCCAAGAGGCTGCGGGCGCATTACCGGAAGCTGAAATTGAAATTCCAGCGCCCACGATCAGTATTGCATTGCCCTGCGCAATGCGCTTGCGTAAGTCTTCCAAAAGCACATTGCGTCTCGAAGTACCGTCGGTCATTGCGGATAAGCCCCTATTAGATAAAATCGGAAACAGACGGAGATTCTAATCTAATATCGTTGACCTAGCGATCTGTCAGGCGGGTTTCTGACAATCCTGCGCGGCAGTGGCGATAAGCCAACAATCTTTACGTCGCCGCGTTTTTCATCCGTTACGATTGAGCCGTACTTAAATCGCGGTGTCCGATATGGGCCGAAGTGCAATTTGATCCGCTGTCGCCGACTCATGCTCTGCATTAAACTTCAGGGGACTTGGGAAATCAACCAACGAGAACATCATGCACCGAATTCTCATTGCTGCTTTGGTTGCCGCCGCCACTTCCACCGCCCTGGCCTGGAGCGAAGCCGGGCACAAAATCGTCGGCTCGATTGCCTTCCGGCAACTGACGCCTGACCAGCAGGACAAGATCGTGGCCATTCTTAAAAACCATCCTCGCTGGCAACAGGACTTTGAATCGAAAATGCCGGCGGAGTTGACCATCGACACTGAGCGGAACGAGTGGATATTTCAGCAGGCAGCGATTTGGCCGGACATGGCCCGCAGCTTTCAAGGCGATGCACGTAAGGAATTCACGCGGGGGAATTGGCATTACATCGACTTGCCGATGTTTCTGACGCCAGAGGACCAAGCTGCTTTAGGGGGCACACTTACTGAAAACATTTCGCTTGAACCGCCGGATACGGAGCAAGAAAACATGAATGTGATACAGGTAATTCGACTAGCTCGCCGATTGCTAGCCGACAAATCGACGCCAGACGCCAAGAAAGCCGTCATGCTCTGCTGGATCATGCACGACGTCGGCGACATCCACCAACCGCTACACTCCACCGCGTTGTATTCTAAAAATCTGTTTCCCGCCGGCGATCGCGGCGGCAACTCGATCAAAACCGATCAGCGACAGAATTTGCACGCGGTGTGGGATCAGTTTCTTGGGCAGCGGGCGTCCTACCGTACCGCAAGTAATCGGGCCATCAAGTTGATCGCTGATCCCGAGCAGAGCAAGGCTGGCGCCGATGCCGCCACCAACCTCGATGAAAAGACCTGGCTTGATGAAAGCCACGCGCTGGCTGAATCGACGGCTTACGATTCCGAAGTGACCGGTTACCTTCGCGGTTATGTCGACGAGAAGGAAGCACCGCCGATTCACTTGACGGAGCGGTATCTAAAAACGGGTGGTGGTGTGGCCGAGCGGCGGGTGGTGGAAGCAGGCTATCGGCTCGGTGCCTTACTCAATCAGATTGCACAGTAGCATTAATGCTATTGTACAAACAGCTTTCCCGTGAATATCTGATTCCGGCAATGTGGCCCATTTCCACCATTTGACAAATGGCCACGATATAGTGTACTTGTTTACACTATGGCCATTGCGCATCTTGACGCCGATTGCTTCTACGTTTCCGCCGAGCGGGTGCGGCATTCGTATCTCAACAAGCTGCCGGTAGGCGTATTGTCAAATCAGGGCGCTTGTGTCATCGCCAAAAGCTATGAACTCAAGGCGAAGGGTGTCACTACTGGCATGCCGATTTGGGATGCCCGGCCGCTCTGCCCAAACGCCATCTTCATCAAACGCGATTTTGAGTGGTACGAAGTGCTGTCCCGGCAAATGCTGGGCATGCTGCAAACGGTCAGCCCCACGGTCGAATACTACTCGATCGATGAAATGTTCTTTGAAGCCGCCGATGTGGACCCTCGGCAATTGCAGCAGCGGATTCTCCGCCAAGTGCGCGTTCCTGTTACGATCGGCATTTCCAGGACACGCTCGCTTGCCAAGTTAGCGTCCGACAACGCAAAGCCGTTCGGCTGCTACGTCGCCACGAGCGACGAACAAATTGCAGGCCTACTGGCTGATCGGCCGGTGGACGAGATTACCGGCATTGCCCGCCGCAGCAAACGCAAACTGGAAGCCGTCGGCATCAAAACATGCTCAGACTTTGCCCGAGCCGATCGGCGGCTTATTCGCCGCTTGCTCACCAAAACCGGTGAGAGCCTATGGTGGGAGCTCAACGGCAACCCGGTTACGGCGATCAGCACAACGAGGTTGCCGCACAAATTCATTTCCCGTGGCGGCAGCGTCGGCAAAGCCACTGCCATTCCAGAACTGTGTGAAGCATGGATCATCCGCAACGTCGAGCGGCTGATCGAGGCTCTCGACTATCACTTGGTGTTGTGTGAGCAAGTGTCCCTGGCTGTCGAATTCAAGGATGCCAGCGGGGCCGGGCTCCGGGCCAGTCTGCCCTCGGCGACCGCAGATTACGGTTTGATCGCCGCGGCCACCCTGCAAATGTGGAGACGGCTTTGGCAGGGCCAAACGCTGGCCTACATGCACGTGATCGCGGAGCGGCTACAGAGCCGCCGTTGCTTTCAGCGTGGGCTTTTCGACCAGCCGACGGAACGGCAGCAGCGGCTTGCCGAGGCCAAACAGCAGATCAATCAGCGGATCGGCCGGTTCGCCTTGCGGAGCGCAGCCACGCTGCCGCTGACCGAGTTGTATTTGGACCGTGCCAACAACTACGAAGTGTGCGACATCCATGGCAAAACCTGCTTTTAGCCGAACGACATTATGTGCCTTGGCGTTGCCGTACCGATTCACGAGATTCCTGAAACGCTGATTGTCCAGCATCGGCTTGCGGACCGAATCGCCCAGCGGGATCCGGGGGCCGGCCGAGAGATTCAGTTTCTTTGGCGCCATCGGCAACCGGTGTTGGCCGTGAACTTGGACAACCAGTTGCGGATTGTAAAATGGGGTAATCGCGGCGGTGGACCGCTGCCGGCCGGCGGATGGTGCCACCGCGAATGGATTGAAGCGGGACTATGGCAGGAATTGCGTCCGCAACCGGCGATTATCGCCGCGGCACTCGCCATTGACCGCGGCATTTGGACCCTTGCAAATGAGGGCATCAAAGGTGTCGTGGTGCGAGATCGCGTTTATATGCTGACCGAACCCGCCACGCATTACTATCGGATAATGACCCGCTCCAACCGGATGCCGGTTTTGGTTGGACAGACGATATGAAACGCGGGAACTAATCCTCCGCAAGATTCGGTATATCTTGGCCATCCCACATCGCCGGTAGTAATTGATCGCCAGCCCATGTTAATTTCCAATCTTCGCCATCGAAAATCACCAGCCCCAGGTCTACGAGCCGCTGGAATGACTCATCGGAAACGGTATCCAGGCCAATCGGTTCAGCCCCGACAGCAAGAATCGCTGCACACAGTTCGCTATGCGTTGGTTTCATCTTTCACTCGACGATCAACCGCAGTTTTTAAGACACACGGCAACACACCGGCTTGCTCGCAGAGTTTGCGGATACATGTTGAGATAAAATCGTAATTTGTGGGATCTTCCAAGAAATGCGACAAATTATGTGAAACAACTATTGGGAAGCCGTTCTGGTTAAGCCATTTGATGAGACGATTGCTAATTGGAGTTTCGTAACGAGCCAAACCCAATTCTTGTAAAAGCACACGCGATATACTCGGTCCGCAACCCTTAAAATTGTCGCTAATGAACACTACAGCATCTTGTTCGGCTTCCGGCGTTTGGAGTTCCCGCACTCGTTCTAGTGTGGCGAGTGTTGTTCGCCAACCGCCAGATTCCAGATACGCCAAGTTTGCCGAGATTTGTTTGCCAATAATATCTGTGCGGAAGTACCAGCCAACCTCATATAGCTGCTTGCCCACAAATTTGGAGACCGCATTTATTTCAGGCAAGCACGCCTCAAGTCGAAGCGGGAAAGGCGACGTGTTAATCAATCGTGTTAAAATGGACTTTTCGAGTCGAGATTGTCGCGGACTCAGTAAGCTAACAACGAGTGAATGCCAGAAATACTTTTTGGTGACTGGTTGCGACAGAATCGTCGGCGGATCAATTTCCGACGATTTAACCAATGTCTGAAGTCGCTCGACATCGATATGATCGAATTGCCATTCTACTTTCATTCCACCATGATACTTTATGTGCGGACGATTTACATTACGCGAACGGCTGAACCGGCTGCTGGACGCTTATGGGGCCACGGTGCAGCAGACGCTAGAAGATATTCCGCTGTTTAATATTTGCCCAACGAATAACATTTTCGTGATACGCCAAACCGACAATGGCCGCGTATTGTCCCAAATGCAGTGGGGCTTCGTACCATCGTGGGCGAACGATGCAAAATTCGCCCCGATTAACGCTGTGAGTGAGACCGTGGCCACCAAGCCCATGTTCCGCTCTGCCATCAAGAAGCGCCGCTGCCTAGTGGCGGCGGACGGCTTCTACGAATGGCAAAAAGTCGGGGGTAAGAAAGTTAAGGGCGACGCTGACTTGCCTTGATTTTCTGTACCAGGGGTTATGAAGGTAAGGGTCGGGTAACTCCGCTGTGCTGCTGGAGCGTAGGCGTAGCCGAAGCGGAAGCAGCACAGCGGGCCGCGAATTCTGCCGGGGTCACGTAACCCAGGG
>DATJYL010000173.1 GCA_035499655.1 Pirellulales bacterium | reverse complement strand
GGCCGACGCGTATGATTGGTACGAGACACATCAACCGGGCCTGGGGATTCGATTTATCCAAGCTGTGGACGCCAGGATTTCGTGGATTCAACAAAATCCTTTGATGTCGGAAATTGTATATCAATCGTACCGCCGATGTTTGGTGCCGCCATTCCCCTATGCTATCATCTACGACTTCGAGGAAGATCGAATGGTAATTAACTCGGTCTTTCATTGTTCGCAGGACCCCCGCAATCTGCGGCGGCGATTGCGGTAAGGTTTTTCTAACCGGCAGAGTTTTCCTTGCCGGAGAATGCGGCGGCTTTTGGTTGTCGGCCTTCTGAAGTTTTGGCCGATACAAGCAGCAGACCCCGTAGCATCGTTGCGCGCCGAGGCCATTGCGTGCTAGCACTGCGATTGGCCACGACCGCATTTCGCGCCGCATCGTCGCATTCAGCAGTGCAGGAATCGAGCAATGCGTACGACTGACGGCCTGCTGCAGGGTTTATGGACTGCGTTTCCCCCTAGTTGTCGCCTGTTGCGGATAGGTTTCTTATGCGATTTTCGCCCCGTCGCTCTGCTGTGCGCCGCGTCGTTGTTTCCGCTCGAGGTTTGCTGGCAACCGGCTTGGTAGCCGGATGGCTGGCAAATGTTTGGGTTTGGAATGCCCCTTCGCTCCGCGCCGAAAGTCCCGCTTCGGGAACCGTGCTGAATGCGTCGCCGCAAGACGCTTTCGGATTGCAACCGGCGAATCCGCAAACGTCGGAACAATCGCAACAGGCGACGCCCGTGGTCACGACGGTGGCCATCAATCCGGATGGCGTTCAACTGGCCACGGCCGGCGACGACCATCTGATCAATTTGTGGAATATCGAAGACGGCAAGCTGATGCATCAGCTCCGCACGCACACCGATTGGGTGCGAGCCGTGGTGTATAGCCCGGACGGCAAGCTGCTGGCCTCCGGCGGCGACGACCGCAAAATTCATCTGTGGGATGCCACGACCGGAAAATTGATTCGCAAATTTGGTCATAAGGGGAAAGAGACCTTGTCGGACGAGGCTGCCGCAAACGATCAAGCCGCCATTTATGCGCTGCAATTCGACCCGAGTGGAAAAACGATCGCCGTCGCCGGCTTTGAAAATGTCATGCGGCTGTACGATGTGACGACCGGGGAGTTAATTCGCACGTTCGATTGTTCGTGCAACGACATTCGGGCGGTGGCCTTTTCACACGATGGCGAAAAGCTCGTGGCCGGCGGTCGTGACGGGCACATTCGCATTTGGAATGTCGCCGACGGCAGCGTGCTGAAAGATTGGCAAGGGCACGAACATCGAATTCGCATTGTGGCATTTTCGCCGGCGGGAGATCACATTGCCACGGCCGGGGAAAATCCGAAAATTCGCATTTGGGATATAGCCACGGCCGAGCAGCAGGCGGAGATCGATCATGGGCAGGGAAAAGTGTTGTCGTTGTGCTTCTGCGGCGAAGATCGTTTGGCCAGCGGCGGCAGCGATAATCTGGTGCGCGTGTGGGACCTGTCGACGCAGAAAATGACGGCCAGTTTTTCGGGCCACACCGGTTCGGTGGCGGCCCTGGCTTGCGACCCGAGCGGAAAGCTGCTGGTATCGGGCGGTTTCGACACCACGATTCGCATGTGGCAGTTGAACCCTGCTAAAGCCGACTGAAATGCGAGGAAATTGGCAAGCGGTGAAGAGATTACCGAGCGACCATAGACGAACTTGATTTGGGGCATTTGCGACACGGAGGTTGCAGTGGTGAGTATCCTGCAAGGTTTTAGCCGGATCGGCCGGTTCATTCGGGGCGATCGTTTTTGGCGCCGCGACGATTCTCACAGCGACGTTCTCAAAATTCGCTGCTGCGCGTTCGAAAAAATGGAGCCGCGGCAACTACTTTCCGGGGCCCCGCCGCAAATCCATTTTGGTTCGGTGTTCTTCGATGCGTCTCCCGGCACCAATACCTCGCCCGACACCATTCAAATCACTTTTCAAGGCGGCGCACCGAACACACAGTTGACGCAGTTGGTGATCGACGGCAGCAAAAATCAACTCGGACTGGCCGTGGGCGACGACGTTTGGGAAGCGCCCCCCGGCTCTCCCTCGGGCACGTCGCCGGTGACGGTTGTTTCGCACACTGGCTTCCAAGTGCTGAGCGTGACAGCCACCAACGGCGGCTCGCAAATCGTGATTACGTTTTCGGGCTTTGTCCCAGGCGATATGCTGGTGCTTTCCGCCACTGCGGAAGAAGTGACGGCCATCGACCCGGTCTCCGGCGCACCGACGTTGGCGCCGCTGACCAAAGGAAACGACTTCCAAAGCTCGCATTTGGTCGGCACGTTCACCGCGCCGCACTTCGAAAACGTTACGGTCAACACCGCCTACGTCGCCGGCTACGATTTGCTGTTCGCGCAAAACGACGATACCTCGGGCTCGCAGCTCGGCCTGCCGACGCAAGATTACGAACCGCCCAGCACGACCGATCAGTCTGATCAAACTACGGGTGCTTCGGTGCTGGTCACGCAAACGCCGCTGCCCATTTCGGTGGCCGGCACGGTCTATAGCGATCCTAATTTGAACAACGTGCAAGATTCGGGCGAGCCGGGCATCGCCGGCGTAAGCTTGACGCTGCTGGAGTACAACGGCAGCAGCTACGTCTCTACGGGGAAAACAACCACGACCGACGCCAACGGAAACTACATTTTCAAATTCCTGCTGCCCGGCACTTATGAGGTCGTGGAAACGGTGCCCACGGGGTATTTTGCTGTGGGCGCATCGGCCGGCACGGTCAACGGCTCGACGGATGCCGTCGTGCTCAATTCGACGGTCATCGATCAGATTGCAGTTCTCGGCGGCGACAACAGCATTAACAACGACTTTGCTTTGGCGCAGGCAATCGGCCTGAGCGGCTACGTTTATCACGACACCAACGACAACGGCATCCGTGAGAGTGGC
The DNA here is from genome assembly GCA_035499655.1 of Pirellulales bacterium. Lineage (NCBI taxonomy): Bacteria > Pseudomonadati > Planctomycetota > Planctomycetia > Pirellulales > Pirellulales bacterium. Next base: position 13,177 of record DATJYL010000173.1, on the reverse strand, counting down.
GAAAATGGAATTGGCGGCGTGACGATTGTCGTAACGCCTATCTCGACGGTCGACGGCAGCACCGCGTCGGTTTCCATAGTGACCGACTCAAATGGGTTCTGGTCGGTCAGCGGCCTGGCGCCGGGAACGTACACCGTTTACGAACCACAGCAACCGCCCGGTTATTTGGACGGCATAACGACGCCGGGCTCGCTCGGTGGCACTTTCGAACCGATTGACCAAATCGTCAACATCACCACGCTTGGCGGACAATCGGGCACCGAGTACGATTTCGGAAAACTGCTGCCGGCCAGCCTCAGCGGCGGCATCGCCGACTGCTTGGCAGGCGTGCCGTTGTCGGGCGTTACGGTGCAGTTGCTCGACGCCAATGGCAACGTGCTAAAGACAACCACGACCGATGAAGACGGCGATTACGAATTCACCGGGTTGACGCCGGGCCAAGTTTACGGCGTGAACGAAATTCTGCCCGCCGGCTACATTCACAACGATGAAACCGTGGGCAGCGCCGGCGGCATCATCGTCAACGACACCTTCACGCAGATTCAGTTGGGCGACGGCGTCAACGCCACGGGATACGATTTTTGCGATATTCTTCCAGCCAGCCTCAGCGGCAGTGTGGCCGACTGCTTGGCCGGCGTGCCCCTATCTGGCGTCACGGTGCAACTGCTTGATGCCAATGGCGACGTGCTAAAGACCACCACGACCGACGACCAAGGGAATTACACGTTCACCAATTTGAAGCCGGGGCAAACTTACGGCGTCGACGAAATTTTGCCCCCGGGCTACGTCCACAACGATGAAACTGTGGGCAGCGTCGGCGGCATCATCGTGAACGACACCATTACGCAAATTCCGCTGGGCGATGGTGTGAACGGCGTCAACTATGATTTCTGCGACATCCGCCCCGCCAGTCTCAGCGGCAGCGTGGCCGATTGTTTGGCCGGCGTGCCGCTGTCGGGCGTCACCGTTCAGTTGCTCAATGCCGACGGCAATGTGATCAAGACGACCACGACTGACGATCAAGGGAATTACTCGTTCACCAATTTGACGCCCGGGCAAACTTACGGCGTCGATGAAATTCTGCCGCCCGGTTACGTTCACAACGACGAAACCGTGGGCAGCGCCGGCGGCGTGATCGTCAACGACGCCATTGTCGACGTGCCGCTGGGCGACGGCGTGAACGGCATTAATTACGATTTCTGCGACATCCGTCCCGCCAGCCTCAGCGGCAACGTGGCCGACTGTTTGGCCGGGGTGCCCCTGTCGGGCGTTACGGTGCAATTGCTCGACACCCAAGGCAACGTCCTGGAATCGACCACCACTAACGCGCAGGGAAATTACGAGTTCACTAATTTGACGCCGGGCAAAGTGTACGCCGTGGCTGAAATATTGCCTGCCGGTTACATCCACAACGACGAAACCGTCGGCAGCGCGGGGGGCAGCATCGTCAATTACGCCCTTGTCGACATTCCGCTGGGCGACGGCGTGAGCGCAGTGAATTACGACTTTTGCGACATCCGCCCGGGCAGCATTAGCGGCAGCGTGGACGATTGCATCGCCGGCGTGCCGCTCTCGGATGTCACCGTTCGGTTGCTCGACGCCAACGGCAATGTGATCGAAACGACCACGACCGACGAGGAAGGCGATTACTCGTTCACCAATCTCAAGCCGGGCCAAGTTTACGGCGTGGATGAAATTCTGCCGGCCGGCTATTACCACAACGACGAAACCGTGGGCAGCGCCGGCGGCAGCATCGTCAACGACGCCATCGTGCAAATTTCGCTGGGGGACGGAGTAAACGCCACGAATTACGATTTTTGCGACGTGTTGCCCGGCAGCATCAGCGGCAAAGTGTGGGAAGACACCAACGGCAATTGCTCGTTTCAGCCGGGCGTCGATATTCCGCTGGCCGGAGTGCAGTTGGACTTGATCAACAGTCAGGGAAAAGTGGTGGCGACCACGCTCACCGATTCCCAGGGGGATTACACGTTCAGCAATTTGCTGCCTGACACTTATAGCGTGCAGGAACACGTGCCGGCCGGTTATAGCGCTGATATGGACACGGTCGGGACCATCAACGGCATTACGGTTGGCGGACATCCCAACAACACGCTGCTGAACAGTATCAGCCTGAATTACGAAAATAACGGCATCAATTACGACTTCTGCGTAACAAAGAAAATTCCGCCGCCTCCGCCGCCTCCGCAACAACCGCCGACGCAGCCGCCGCCTCCGGCCGCCGTGGCACCGTCGCCGTTGATTCCGCTAGTGATTCCGCCGTATCAGCCGCAGTTTGAGAATCCCGACCTGAATGCCGGCGATGCCGTGGGTTACACCTGGCACTTGAGCATTGTCGATGCCGGTTTTCCGCGCGGCTCGCAAGGCCAAAGCGTGGCGATGGATCTGTCCAACATTTCGGTGGAGACGGCCAGTTGGATGGATGCCAACATGGTTTCCGGCGTGCTGACGTATCTCGACGCCAACGGTCAGCCGGTCGAGCGCCAGGTGATGGGCTTCAAAGACGGCATACCCGTGGTCGGCGATTTCCGGGGCGACGGCCAATCGGAGTTGGGCTTCTACGTCGACGGTCAGTGGTTCATCGATCTGAACGGCGACGGCCGCTGGGACGCCGGCGACATTTGGGCCAAGCTGGGCACGCGCGCCGATCAGCCGGTGATCGGCGATTGGAACGGCGACGGCAAAGACGACATCGGTCTATACGGCCCGGCGTGGCCGCGCGATCCGCACGCCGTAAAGGTCGATCGCGGATTGCCCTCGCCGCTCAACAAAACGCAAATTGTCTCCAAGCGCAAGAAGAACGTGCCTCCCGATCAGGACGACGCCACCAGCGGCGGCCGCGATTTGCAGCGCGGGCAAAACGGCAAAACGCGGACCGACGTCATCGACCACGTATTCCATTACGGCAGCGCCGTGGAAAAGGCCGTGGTGGGCGATTGGATGGGCACCGGATTGCGGCACGTCGGCGTGTTCCGCAACGGCAAATGGTATTTGGATACGGACGGCGACGGCCGGCTGACCGAAAAAGATTTGGAATGCGTGTTCGGCCAGGAAGGCGACATTCCGGTGGTCGGCGATTGGACCGGCGACGGCATCGAAAAAATCGGCGTCTACCGCAACGGCACGTTCTATCTCGACACCAACAACAACCACAAGCTGGACGCCGACGATCAAGTAATTCAACTCGGACAACCCGGCGATATACCCGTGGTGGGTAAATTCGACGGCACGGGCCGTGTTTCGGTGGGCGTGTATCACACGGGCGGATCGGCCGCGGTGCAAACCGCCGTAACGGCACCGGCCACGGTGAAGAAATAAACAGGCCGGAATCAGCTCGCCGCGTTGTCAGATATTGCTCTGCACGGGGCGTTGGGCGATTCGTCACGACGCTTTTAGCGCGTTTAGCTCCGCTTCGGCGGCGGCGATTTCCTTCTCCAAGCGAACAATGTCGCCGGGCTCGTCGGGCTGCTGCTTAGCGCCGGCCAGTTGCTGGCGGAGCTTTTGCAGTTTTTGCTGCAACACATCGATCCGCTTTTTGGCTTTTTTATCCACCGGCGCCTCCGGTTGGCGTCGTGACAGGCGCTGGTACGGTTTCTGGTGCGGTTGTCGTGGCCACGGCTTTCGGCAAAGTTGGACCGATGTGCGTGAAGCGCAGCACTCCGGAAAGCGCCACGACGATCAGCGCCAGAATTAAATTCACCGTCATCCACCACCTGGCGTCTTGCCTAAATTTTTTAGTCGCCTCTCCACGGCCAGCCAATGCACTGGTAATAAAGAACACCACCATCGCCAGAGCAAATTTCGCCCCGAAGACAAATTGATACAGCGAGTTGTAGGTGGCATGCCACGCTTCCCAGGGGGGCGTTTTGCTTTCGCTGATGAACAACGCGAAGTTGAACAGCCCGCTGAATAGTAAAAATGCGACCGAGCCCGCCACCAACATAGCCCAGCGCCGTCGAAATTGCTCGTATAGCGCCTTTCGCTGCTCATCTGCCACCTCACCAAGCTCAGGAAAGCGGGCGAACCGCATGACAATCGTCCCGCCAACGAGAATCATCGCCGCCACCAGGTGAAGCCAACGAAGTGTTAAACTGAACCAGTACATGGATCGGGACGAGGGTTGAGGGGCGCGCGAATGAGGAACAAGGAACTGCCAGTCGCAACGAAGTGGTAGTGTAGTTCCGCACCCCACGCCAGACTAGGGGCCGAAAGCCACTTTCTCGCCTTACGGAATGCTTTCCCGCCACAATCGTTCGACATAGGTCAGAGCCGCGGAGCGATCGGAGATTAGTCCGTCCAATTGGGCATCACGGGCGGCGCTCAGTAGCTGTGCAAAGACAGGCCCGGTGGGAATGCCCAGGGAGATTAAATCAGCGCCGGTGACGAGAGGCGGCGGAATCAACTGTTCGACAGGAAGCTGTAGTTTTGCGCGGCAAAAGGCGACATCTTCCAGCGCGGCGAAACCCAAGGCTGCCTGCGCGGCGTGCAGCTTGAGCAAATCGTCCGCGCCGTCAGCCACCAATAACGGTTGCACCTGCGACCAGCGCGCGGCCCGGGCGCCATTCAACGATTGCTGGTTAGCCAACAGCCAGGCCAGGCGGTCGGTTTCGCTGCGGGCCAGTCGCCAGCGGCGGCCGACGGTTTCGGCCAGGTTGTCCGCCGGCGCCGAAAGCAGTAGAACCGCCAGCGCGAGCGGAAACGAGGGATGTTCCACTGCGGCCAAGAGCGCCAACGTGCGGCTGGCGTGTTGATTGTCGGTCTGGGTCGGACCATTCAGTTCATCGGTAAGCTCGACTTTCCAGGCTTCGCTGTCCGCCACTTGCGCGGCTTCCGGCAAAATAGCGGCCAGCAACCCGGTGAGATAAAGCAAGCGTACGGCCCGCACTCGGCCCGGCTGCACGAGCATGGCGCGCATTTCGTCGGCGATTCGCTCGGCGCTGACGACGGAGATTTGCGAGGCCATTTCGCGAATGGCGGTGAGCGTGTTTTCTTCCAAGCGAAAATTGAACCCCGAGGCAAACCGCACGGCCCGGAGCATGCGCAGCTTATCTTCGGTGAAGCGCTCCCGCGGACTGCCGATGGCGCGGATGACGCCTTGTTGCAAATCGGCCTGGCCGGCGACGAAATCAATCACTTGTTCGGCGAGCGGATCGTAGAACATGCCGTTGATGGTGAAGTCGCGGCGGCGGGCGTCTTCCTCGGGCGAGCTAAAGGCCACGCTGTCTGGATGCCGGCCGTCGGTGTAGCTGATGTCTTGGCGGAAGGTGGCGACTTCGATTTGGCCTGCCCCGCGCGGACCCAGGACGGTCATGACGCCAAAGGCGGCGCCGATGGCCAGCGTTTTGCGATGGCGGAACACGGCGGCGATTTGTTCGGGATGGGCGGTGGTGGCCACGTCGTAATCGTTGGGGGTGCGATTGAGGAGCGAATCGCGCACGCAGCCTCCGGCCCAATAGGCTGTGAAGCCAGCCTCGCGCAATTGTTTCACGACTTCGACGGCAAAGCGGCGCTGTTTTTCAGGATCGATGGTGGACATAAGCGGCAACGTGATGGCGTTTTAATCGCGCTTCATCCCCCGGTAGAAGCGGGGGCTAATTTATCATGGACCGCCGATTCGATGGCCTGGTTCACTTTGTCCACCGTGCGGGCCCGCAGGGCGGTGTCCCACGCAAAGGGGTGTTCCGCGGATGGCCGCAAAAAATGAACGGTCAATTCCGCCGGTGGCTTGTGCAAAATTTGTTCGACCGCCAACGCATAAACGCCCAATTGCAACTCAAACTGCGGAGCCAGAGCGTCAACGGCGTCGGCTGAGACCTGGTTGGTTTTGTAATCGAGCAAATGCCAGCAGCCGGCTGCGTCTTGGTATAGGCAATCGATGAATCCTTGCAAATATCGATTCGGCGCCGCGTCTGTACCCAGCGCTGTCCCTTTGCGAGAATGTGACGAAACGTTCGGCGGCCACGCCAATAAAAACTCTAACTCGCGGCGAACGAGTTTTGCCGCGGCCAATTCACGGGCTCGAGAAGATTGAGCGAAACGCATGAGAAGTTCGGCGGCGGTTTCGGCCAGTTCGGCGTTGTAAGCGGCACAAGATTCCAAACAGCGCTGGACCGTGTGTGGGAGTGCATCTGTTTTTTCTGAAGCGGCAGTGGAGGCGAGCTCGGCAAAATCGATGCGGGCCAGCGCCTGATGCACCAGCGTGCCTAAATCTATGCCAGCACCGGCCAGCGGGGGGCGATTGTCGGCATCGTCGCTGAAGAAAGATGGCTGCGGCTGTTCCTCGGCGGGCTGCAGGAGGCCGTTCAACCGGGAAACGGAAAAACGGCGCTGGGCTGCCCGATCAATGGCCACGGGTTGGGCCAGGCGGGATAGCATTTGTGAAGTTGGCAAATAAGCCGCGCCCGTTGATTTCGTTTCGTTTGCCGCCATTTCCAGCGTGCGGCTGAGGGCCGCATCCAAATTGTGCCAGGTGTGCGGTGATTGGGCCGAAGCGTCAACCGCCGGTGGCGCCATAGTGACTTTGATGCGCGGGATATCGTACTCGCCGCCCGGGGGCAGCGTGGCGCGAAATTCGCCGGTTTGCAGATTGAAACGCTCGGCCAATAGTTTTGCCCAGGGCCACCGCGGCGCTTCAAGTTCCTGCTGGTTCATGCCAGCGGAAAGAATGAGATAATCGGCCGCCCGCGTCGTGGCAACGTAGAGCAGCCGGACGAGTTCGGCCTTTTCTTCCGGATCACCAACGGCAGTGAACAAATCGAACCCGGTCACGCCGGCATGTTTGCCACGCTGCTTTAACTTCAGCAGCGGGCCAAGTTGCGGATGCCAGGCGGCGCTGTCGCGGTTTTTGTTTGTCCGGCGGTTGACGTCGGGAACAAACACGAGGGGAAATTCCAAACCCTTGGCCTGGTGAATGGTCATGAGCCGCACCACGTCGGTTTTTTCCGGATGGGTCGCAGCCAGTGGCTCGTGCGGCAACTGGCCCACGAATTGCGAAAGCTGTACGATAAAATCGTTCAGCCCCAGCACGCCGGAGCGATCGAACGAGCGGGCTTGCTCCAGCAGCTTGCGGACGTTGGCCAACTTGCGCTGGCCCATGAATTCGGCCAACAAGGCGGCATCGTAACCAGTCAGGGCGAACGCTTCGTTCAAGAGCGCGGCGATGGAAAGACGATCTTTGCGGTTGCGCAAGTGATGCAGCGTGGCGGCGGCGAATGCGGCGCGGCGGCGCTCGATATCATCCAACTCCTGCGGCAATCGCTGAGCAAACAATCCGGCAGACAAGCCCTGCGGATGCTGCGCCAGCCAAAACAGCGTTTCGTCGGCCAGCGCGAACAGGGGGCTGCGGAGCACGCCGGCCAGACTAACGACATCGGCGGGACTGGCCAGGGCCCGCAACAAGTTGACGACGTCGTAAATTTCCTGCTGGGCGTAAAAGGCGTGGCCGCCGACCAGATAATAGTGAATGTCGTAGCTGCGGAGCGCCTGTTCATAACATTGCACGTCGGACAGGGCGCGGAACAGCATGGCGATATCGCCGAATTGGACGGGGCGTGGTTCAACTTGGCCGTCGATTTGACGCTGGGCCACGAGCGGTTCGCGGTGATCGACCATGTGGCGAATTCGGCGAGCGATGAAGTCGGCTTCCCTTCGACGGGCGGCATTGGTTGTGGCGTCCGCGGTGTCAGTCTCCGATTTTTCCTCGGTGGCGGTTGCCCATAGGAATTCGATGGCGGGCACTGAGGTTGTTTGCGGCCAGTGAGCGCGGAGCGGTTGGTATGGCTGGGCGGCTTCCTGACTTGACGATGGAGCTTTGCCATTGGAGGAAACTGCCGAAGCAGCATGTGCGTTGCCGGCGGAAAGCACATCGCTAAATAGCGCATTGACGAAGTGCAATATCGCCGGCTGGCTGCGGAAGTTGGTGGTGAGCGGCAATCGGCCGGTGCGGGGCGTTTCTTGCTCCAAGCGGCGGAACACGCCGGGATCGGCCCCGCGGAAACGATAAATTGACTGCTTGTAATCGCCGACGAAAAACAGTTTGCCGTCGTGCGTGTGGGGACCGCAGAGGGCTTTGATCAATTCGACCTGCAGCGGGTCGGTATCTTGGCATTCGTCGACCAGCAAGAGCCGTGTTTGCGAAGCGAGTTGTTGTTGCAGTTCTTGATGGGCCGGATCGGTCAACAGGCGATGGGCTTGGACGAGCAAATCATTGTAATCGACCCAGGCCAGTTCGCGCTTGCGCTGGGCATAGCGAGCTTGCACGGCATGGGCGATGCGCAGCAGTTGCAGGCCGGCTTCGGCGTCGGCCTGGGCGGCTGCCGGATCGAGCTGCGTAAATTCTGCCGCGGCTTTGGCTGCCTTGCGTAATTCTTCTGCAGCATCTTTGAATCGGTCGTATAACGATTCATCGGACCAATTTTTTTTGCTGCCGGCGCTTTGGACCCGAGCGTTTTCAACAATCGCCGCCAAATCATCGCCGGGATGACCGCTGGCGGGCAGCATCGGCAGCAATTGTGACAGCACTGCCAAGCGATTTCGCAATTTTCCCGTGGCGTCGCTGCATTGACGGATTACCTCTAACACGGTTTTAGCAGGCGGCGATTGAGCCAGGGCCGCCAATGCGGTGGGCCAGGCGACTTCACGGCGAAATATATCCCATAGCGCAATCACATCCGCCGCACTTTTCGCCAACCACGGTTCAAAATATGCGGCGCGGTTGGTTGTAATCAGCGTGGCGACCATCTCTTGCAAGCGTTTCAGGCCGAAGTGGGCTGTGAGATTTAATAGCGGCGCGTGCAGGGGATTTGTATTGTCGCTCAGCTTTTCGCGCAGGACGTCTTCGCACAGTTCGGCCAGCAAGGTGTCGGCCTGCGATTGCTCCATGACGGTAAAGCGCGGATCGAGCCCGGCTTCGACGGCATGGGTACGCAGCAGTGCGCCGCAAAATGAGTGAATGGTGCTAACCCGGGCGGCATCGAGGCTGCGCAACAACCCGAGCCAATAATCGGCCTGCTTTGCATCCGGCGCTGTTTGCAGCCGCTCGTAACATTTTTGGCGAATGCGGTCGCGCATTTCGCGGGCTGCACGATCGGTGAACGTGATGGCGATTAACTCGTGCAGATCGGCCGGCTGGAAGCGCAGTGAAGCCGGCGCCTGTGAAACGGACGGGTCTAAATCCGCCAGGAAACGCTCGGTCAGCACGAAGGTTTTGCCACAGCCTGCGCCGGCCGACAGCGCGACCGATATATTTCGCGCTTCGATGGCGGCTCGCTGCTCGCTGGTAAAATTTGTCGCGGCGGCAGTCATGGGAGGGCTCCGACGATTTCGGCGGGAGCGGTTGAATGGGAAGCGATCGACGTTTTACCGAGGGCGCGAATTTGATGGACGCGGCAGACGGTCGAAAACTGGCAGCGGTTGGTACATTCTTCGTCGGCGCTGAACACCGGAAACGCGCCGCCGCGGATGCCATGCACCAGCGACACCACGCGGGCTAAAATTTCGCCGCGGAGCGATTGCCAGTGGGCGGTTTCGCGGAGGCCGGTTTGGCACGGCTCGAAAAGCTGCGGCAGGCCGTGGCTTTCGAATCCCTTCTCTCTCAAATACCAGTAGCCCACGCGCCAGGGAACAGCCCGGCGATCGACCAGCAGCAAATCTTGCACGGCCAGAGCGTATAGCGGCAATTGGAGAGCCAGGCCGGATTGGAAATCTTGCAGCTTGAATTTTTTATTGCCGCCGGTTTTGTAATCGAGCACGTTGAAGACCACGTGGCCGCCGACCAGGCCAATATCGATGCGGTCGATGCGGCCGGACAGGCGGACGGTTTCCGCTCCGCAACGTAAATCGAATGGTTTGTCGGTCGAAAGTTTGTGGTCGATTTCCGGCCCTTCTCTCGGCTTCAATCCGAACGAGACCTCGAAATAGGCGGGGCGCAGCGGCTGGTCGGCGGCAGATTCCATGCCATTGGCGGATTCCGCGCCGGCGGCGGATGCAACGTCGGCGGCCAATTGATCGTACGATTGGTGCTGGGCCAGGTATTCCTCCAGCCACTGCGTGATCAACTGCAAGTCGATGGTTTGCAGCGCGACTTCGAAGGGGGTGCCCTGCGAAATTTTTTCGGACAGCAGTTTTAATGTGTCGGCGGCATGTTGCGCATATTCTTCGGCGGCAACATCGGCCGGCGAAAGCCGCTGGTCGGCGGTCAGCAGCCGGCGGTGCAGGATCGCCAAGGCATCGTGCGCCAACAGGCCGCGGCGGCCGTAATCAATTTCCAGCGTCAATTCCGGCAGCTCTTCCAGACCCAGCACGTTTTGCGCGAAGAATTTGTACGGACAATAGGCGTACTCTTCCAGCCGGCTGACGCTCCAACAATGGTCCGGACCAAAGCGGTGTTGCAAATGCCGCTGGGCTGCCGCGCCGGTGAGAAGACCTTCGAACGGGCCGAAACCGTCGCGGCGGCTGCGGGCAGCGATCGATTGCAGCCCGGCCAGCAAACCCGGCGCCATGGCCAACGGATGCGATTGAGGCTGCTCTGTTGTCGATGGCTCAGGATGACTTAACAGCCGGGCCAGGAGCTGCGGCTTATTTTCCAACCACTGGGCCACGGCTTTGACGCGCAATTCGGTGGGACTGTACGGCGGTTGATCGCTCGGCGGCACAGGGCTGAGATTGATTTCCAGTTTGGATTCAATTTCCAAACAACGCTGCAGCTCGGTCATGTAGGGACTGGGCGAGAGGGGCTGCGCCTTTTCGTCCAGCGCGGGATAACTCAAGACGAGTTGGCGCGTGGGCCGAGTGGCAACTTCGTAAAAAAGCAACATCTCCTCGCAACTGCGCTGGCGGTGGTCTGCAAAGTTCAGGCCGGCGTCGTTCAGGCTGCGATATTCCGCTTCGGTGTAAATGCGGTCGTCACGCACCGGCGGTGGGAAAACTTTTTCGGCCATGCCCGCCACGAATAAATACGGCACGCTAATCGCCCGAATGCTTGGGGCCGCCAGCACGCGCACCCGGCCGGTGGAGTCCAGATCGACGGGCAGCGCCTCGACGGAAAGAATATCTTGCAGGCGCGCGACGAAATCGCGCAGGGTAAATGCGGCGGGTTGATGCCCTTCGTCCAGTCTTTGTTCCAACTGAGCGGCCACGGCCAGCACGGTTTTCAATCGCTGCCAAGCGGGTCGGTCGTAATCGCTCAATGACGATGACCGTTGGCAAGCAGCGGGGGAATTTTGGACGCCGTGCAAGAGGCCGAGGTGTTCGGCCACGCCCTGTAAAATGCCAATCCACTCGGTCAGTGACCGCGCTTTATGCGGAGAAGGAAGCGTTTGATCGAGCTGGCTGAGCACCTGATGTGCGATGCCATATCGCCGGCGATGCTCAGCCTGAAGTTGGGCATCGGACTCCTCGAGTGGATCGCCATCCGGCGAGGACTGCGGCGCGGGTTTGTCCGATTTCGCCCGCCACTGGAGTGCCGAGAGCAATTCTTTTCGTCCGGCGGGGACCTGCAATTGCCGAATGGCCCATTCGACAGCGGTGGCGGCTTCGCCGGCCTGCCACTGGGGCCAAGCGGGCTGGAAGTAATTGTTGGCGACCACGGCCAGCAGTTGGCGAAATGGCCAATCGGCGGCCTGTAAGCGGAGAATTGCAGCCAGCGCTTGCAGCCCCGGCGAACGAATTAACCGCGGAGGTAAATCGATGGCTACGGGAATGCCGTATTCGGAAAACACTTCGTCGACGAGCGCCGCCACAGTCTCCAGCGAACGAAACACTACGGCGATGTCGCCGGGGCGAATGGGTTGCGGATGGCTGGAATTTTGTCCGGCATTTAATTGTTCGCCCTGCACCAGCAAATTTTTAATCCGCCGGGCGAGGAGTTCGATTTCCGCTTTTTGGCCCGAGGTGGCGATGATTTCGATGCCGGCGGAATCGGCCGCGGGCTGTGCATTACGTGGATTGACGAATAACTGGCGCTCCAATTGGGCCAGGGCGGGCCAATCGCCGGCTGGTTGGCGCGGCTGCCATTGGACGACCCATTTGGGGTGGCGGTCCTGCAACTGTTCCAGCGTGTGCTGCGGCTTCCAAAACAAATCGGCACGACCCGATTCGTTTTCCAACGGCAGCGTGATCGTTAATTCTTTTAGCGCCGGCAGCCGCTTCGCCAGTAACTGCAGCACTTCATGCTGCGAGCGGGTGAAATCGGTAAAGCCGTCAAGCACGACATGCTGTAAGTGGCCAAAGGGGCCCCATTTTTCCGGCGGCGTTTCGCGCAGCAGCTTGCCGACGGCGGCGAAACGGCCTTCGACGTCGACCATGTGGTGCTGGTTCAGCCGCCGCTGGTATTCCGCGTACAGGGCGGCAATTTCGCGCGTCTTTTCCAACCCGGCAGGCGATGCGGCCAGTTGCGACAACCGCTGGGGCGAGACATCTTGGCGTTTCAAATCGCTGATGATGCCGGCGACAAGATCGACCAGGCCGGCGGTATCGGCGATGGGGGCGAAGTACGAAAGCCGGCCTGCGGCAACGGCCTCGGCCAGTAGCCACTGAATCAACTGTCGCTTGAGCAGCTGGCCCAAGTAATCCGGCGGCTGATCGGCGGCCAGCAGCAACGTTTGGGCGAACTGCTCGAACGTGTAGACGCCGGGACTGAAGCAGCCGGTTAAGCCGTCGCTTAAAAGTCGCCCCCGAATTTCCGCCGCAGCGTGGCGCGTTGGGGCCAGCCACAGCGCGGCCTGCGAAATGTTGCCATCCCCCTGCTCCGCCAATATCTGGCGGTAGCGCGCCAGCAGCGCGGCGGTTTTTCCGCTGCGGGCCGGTCCGGCGAGAATTTGAAGCTGGGCGGGCATAACTCGAAACACTCGCGTTGGGGCAGCGGCTGGCAAAAACGTGTAAGCTGTCTGCCTGTACTAATTTACAGGGAATTAACTCGGGCGGGAAGGGTTCGTGAATGTGGGGAAGTTTTCGCGGAAAGCCGGCAGGATTCTCGCGCAGAGACGCAGAGAACGCAAGCTGTGGAGGCGAACATTGACCGCAGCCTGACGGCGTCGATAATGTTGCTCATTGACGAAAATGCGCAGCAGCGTTTTACTTCTCAGCTCAGCTTTATCACAGGCGATTCATGCCCAAAAATGTAATCATCGCGGCCTCGCTGCCGGCGCCGCCGGAGCGGTTG
>DATJYL010000172.1 GCA_035499655.1 Pirellulales bacterium | reverse complement strand
TTGCACTGCCAAGAGTGATCGGAAAAGGCCTGCGGCGCGTCGAGTTTGTCGTCGTCGATTTCCAGTTTGACCGGCTTGGCGATATCGAGCGGGGCCCAGCCGGGTGGGAACGACAGCGTTAGGTCCGTGACGTTTTTGGTTTCCAGCGTCAGCAGTGAATCACCTTCTTCGGTGGTCGAGATGACGGCGTCGACGCTGGCTTGGGCCCAATGTTCGGCCAAACCATCGATCTGCAGCCAGTCCATGCGGTTGTAGCGGAGGGTATACGTAACAAAGTGAATTTCGGTCGGGGTGCGTTCGCGGCCAATTTCCGCTAAACTATCCACAGCAGCAGCAACGATTTTTTTCGCCTCGGGCTCGTAGGCATGCTTGGTGTGCGGCCCGATGACACGCCGCAGGGCGATTCCCTCGTCTTGCAGGGCTTTTTCCATAACGTCGGCAGCCTGTTTTTGCGGATCGTCCTCGCCGTTGTAGGCAATCGTGGGACATTGATACAAATTGGCAGCATAGGGCGGGCAGTCGTACCAGAAGAACAATTTGCGTTGCCAATCAGGCAGCGCGGCCACGGCATCATCCGACATTTTCAAGTACTGCTCGGTCTCGGCGAAGCCGGCACCCGGCGCGGCGGCAACCCAACGGTCGGCATAATGCACGGCCAAGTGCCAGCAACCCGCCCCGCCCATCGAAAAGCCGCGAATGGCGATGCGGTCGTCGTCGACGCGGTACTGCTGTTTGACGGCGTCGATGGCTTCCAGCACGTCCACTTCGCCGGCGAATTTGAAAGCGTTGCAATACCGGCCATAAGGATGCAGCACAATCGTGTCAGGCGGTGTGAAGTCGCCCGGCTTCTTACTTCGCTCGTCGAGAAAGTTCACTTCGCTTAGCTTTTCGTTGCGGCCGTGCAACCAGACGTCCAGGCGAAATTTGTGCGCGCTTTCCGGCCGGCAAGAAACAGGCACGACCAGACCGTAGGGTTGCACGGAGCCGTCGATTTTTGAGATGTAGCTCCGCACGACCAGGCCGGTGGCTTTGGTCCAGGGCGCTTCACCTTTTTGCAACTGATCGGCTCTGGCCAGCCCCATTTGCAACAATTCCTTGGCCTTGGCGATGTCGGCAGCATCGAAGAACTCATTGTTTTCCAGCGCGCTTTTGACCGCAAGCTGAAAAATCTGCACATCGGGCAACAGCGCCTGAATGTGCGGATCTTTGTTGGCGGCCAGTTCTTTAATGGCCCCATCCAAGCCTGCCAAGCCGCGCTCCAATTCGGCCCGATCTGCCGGCGGGACGTCAATTCCCGGCGGCGGCAACGGCTTGATGTGATCGCTTCCCTCCGGCGCTTGGGCCGCGGCGATTTGCACGCCTTGCGAGCCATTCATTCCAGGCGAAATCCCCATCGCTAACGCGGCAATTGCTAGAGCATTCATTGTTAAACTGTGAAACCATCCCATGTTGTTATGCATAAAATCAGCCTCGGAAACAGGAGTGAATTTCTGGCAATCGGGATAACATCTATCGAATTTCAACAGAAATGATCTCAGCGAAAAAAACTTTTTTTGCTAACTTGTACAAATCATTGTCGCCCGAGGTTAAACTAAATGGAAGCGAACTTTCGTGTGTTATGGCGCGACGAGGGGGCTCACGAGGCTGTTATGCGTAAAGATACTGTTGGTCGTCCGATGGAAGTGCTTTTGGTGGAAGATAACCGCATGGACGCCCACTTTGCTATTCGTGCCTTGGAGAAGGCCAACTTCCAGCACCGTTGCACGCTGGTGGTCGACGGCGTCGAAGCGATGGATTATTTGCAGCGGCGCGGCATTTTCGCCCGCGCCCCACGACCCGACGTCATTTTGCTCGATCTCGAACTGCCCAAAAAAGACGGCCGCGAGGTGCTGTCGGAAATTCGCGCCGACGAAGATCTGCGCGATATTCCCGTGGTGGTGCTGACCGGCTCGACCGACGAAGCCGACATGGCTCACACGCAAATGCTGCAGGTGGAAAGCTATTTGATCAAACCGGTCAACCTGAGCAAGTTTTTGGATGTGGTGCGCGAGCTGAAACGCTTTTGGCACCAGGGCGTGATTTTGCCGACGGTGTAGCGGCCAGGTGAATGGTGAGGAGTGAGTGGTGAATGGTTTTCCCATCACCTTTCAAACTCCGCTTGCGACTCACCACTAACCACTCACTCACTTCCGTGCCCGCTTGTGCCGCAGCGGCAGCCACGCGCCGTTTTCTTTGGTCGAGGCGACGCTTTGCTGGATGAAGTACATGCCTTCTACGCCGTCGCTGACGTTGGGATAAATGGTGTCGACCGTGGGAAATTTTTGGCCCGTGGCGCGCAAAATCATGCTGTCGTAGGCCGCCCGATAAACATTGGCGAACGCTTCGAAAAACGCCTCCGGATGTCCACTGGGCAAGCGGCACGCGGCTTTGCCAGCCTCGTTCATGAACGGTGCATTCGGATCGCGGGTGTACAAAGCGTGTGGCTGGCCGTTGCGCTTGAGCCACATTTTGTTGGGTTCTTCCTGGTGCCATTCCAGCGAACCCTTGGTGCCGTCGATTTCAATCCACAGATCGTTTTCACGGCCATGGCTGATTTGCGAGGCCGTCACGGTGCCCAGCGCCCCATTTTCAAATCGAACAACAACAGTACCGTAATCATCCAACGCCCGGCCCGGTTCAAACACTTTCAAATGCCCGCTGATCGACTGCGGCATCAGCCCGGTAATGTAGCGGGCCAAATTGAAGGCGTGGGTGCCGATGTCGCCCCAGCAGCCGGCCGCGCCGCTTTTCGCGGGATCGGACCTCCACGTGGCCTGCTTTTGATTTTGCAACTCCAAACGGGTCCGCAGCCAACCTTGCAAGTAGAACGAACGGATGGCGTTGATTTCGCCCAGCTCGCTGCCAAGGACCATTTGCCGGGCCTGCCGCACCAGTGGATAGCCGGTGTAGTTGTGCGTAACAGCAAACACCACGCCGGTGCGATCAACCACGTCGGCCAACTGTTCGGCCTGCGCTAAATCCAGGGTGAGGGGCTTATCGCAGATGACATTGAAGCCCGCTTCCGCGGCGGCTTTGGCAATTTCGAAATGCGTATGATTGGGCGTGGCGATGGAAACGAAATCGATCCGCCTGTCGGGCGGCAGCGCCTTTTCCTTTTCGATGAGTTCTTGATAGGAACCGTAAGCGCGGTCGGCGGGAATGTCGTAATCGGCGGCCGAGGCTTTACCTCGCTTTGGATCGCTGCTAAGCGCTCCGGCGACCAAGACGGCCCGGTTGTCCAACACTGCCGCCGTGGCATGCACCCGGCCGATAAATGCCCCTTGTCCGCCGCCGACCAACGCCATCCGCAATTTGCGATTCAACGCGCCGTTTGTGGCCATGACGAAAGCTCCACTCCCGTAAAAATGTAATACGGCTGTCCCTGACAAACTTTTTACCAGAAGCTCCCGCGGATGCTAGCGGAGCGCGGAAATTCCCAGCGTTTTAGGTCCCGCCATCCGTATGGCGGCGAAGGCAACCAGGGGCTATCATTCCGGATTGATTTACGAATGCAGACCCCAGATTTCAGCCGCGGCCGTTCAGCGGAGCTAATACTATGTTGCCAACCGTCAATCGCGCACGCTTGGGGTGGATTTCGCTGGGAGCGTTGTTGGGCTTTCTGCTGACCATTTTCATGCCAGCCCAACCGTTGCACGCCGTTGCTACCAGCGGGCAAGATGGCTTTCAACTGGCAACCGGCCTATTGGATAACACCGTCGAAGGCGTGTATTTTCTCGATACCCTAACGGGCATTCTGAAAGGCGCGGCCATGAACGTGAACAATTACCAGTTCACCACGGTGTTTGAAACGAACGTGATGACCGATCTGAAGCTCGACCCGTCCAAAAGCCCCAAATTCCTGATGGTTACGGGCTTGGCCGAGCTGCGTCGGGGGCCGTCGCAATTTCAGCCGGGGCTGGCCTTGATCTACGTGCTGGAACTCAACACCGGCACGTTGGCGGCCTACGGTGTGCAATGGAATATCGGCCGCACGACACAAGCCAACCCCATGCTGTCAGCAACGCGATTTGTGCTCTTACAAACCATGCAGATGCGAACCGTTGCCGTACGGCCGCCGTGATTGGGATGGGATTGCTGCAGCGAGCGGTGATCAGTGATGGCGAAAAACCTGCCATGGGCGGACTCGAGAATGCTTTCGCAGCCTGTAGGCAGCGTGTCAGCAGCGCGGTAAAATCCGCGGGTGACTGATTTCTTTGGCCCAGCCTACGCACTGCAATTGAACCACGGGATGGCAATGCAAATTTTCGTGAATGGTCGGCAACGCACGGTCCCCGAGGGAGCCACGCTGGCCCAATTGCTGGCCCAATTGGAACTGCAAGCGCACCATGTGGCCGTGGAAATCAATATGGAGCTTGTGCCCCGGGCCCAACATGAGCGGCATCGCCTTGCTGACGGCGACCGTTTGGAGGTAGTCACATTGGTCGGCGGCGGCTGAAGCACTCAGTAATCTTCAATTTATTGCGTAATAACCATGCCCACAACTCTTAAAGAACCCACTGCACCAGCCGATACTCGTTCCGCCGATTCCTTCCGTCTGGGCCGGCACACGCTTCGGAGTCGTTTGATTGTCGGCACCGGCAAGTACGCCAATTATGAATTGATGGCCCAATCGCTGGCGGCTTCTGGCACCGATTGCATCACGGTGGCGGTGCGGCGGGAACGACTGATCGACACTCAAGGGCACAACTTGCTCGATCACATCGATACCCGCCGCTACATTCTTCTGCCCAACACCGCCGGTTGCTTCACCGTCGATGATGCTGTGCGAATGGCTCGCCTGGGCCGCGAAATTTTGCTCGGTCTGGAAAACCCCGGCGCTGACTGGGTGAAACTGGAAGTACTGGGCGATACTAAAACACTGCTGCCCGATCCGGTGGCCACGTTGGAAGCCACCGAGCGGCTGGTGGCCGAGGGCTTTCAGGTGCTGTGCTACACCACGGACGACCCCATTACCGCGCGGCGGCTAAAGCAGGCCGGAGCCACGAGCGTGATGCCCGCCGGCAGTCCGATTGGTTCGGGGCAAGGGATTTTGAACCCGAACAACATTCGCATTTGCTTGGAATACTTGAAAGATGGCGATCCGGAATATCCGGTCATTGTCGATGCGGGCGTCGGCACCGCCAGCGACGTGACGATTGCCATGGAGTTGGGCGTGGACGGCGTGCTGTTGAACACGGGCATTGCGCATGCCAAGGATCCGCTTGTCATGGCCCAGGCCATGCAGGCGGCATGTGCCGCAGGCCGGTTGGCATATTTGGCCGGCCGCATTCCTAAAAAACTGTATGCGACGGCAAGCAGCCCAGAGACTGGAACGATTGCGCCGAAACCGCGGTAAATTAATTGAACCGCAGAGACTCAGAGGCGCAGAGCAGCAAAAATTCAAAAAATATCCTCTCCGCGTCTCTGCGGTTAAAAACCCTCATGATCGATCCCGGCGAAATTTTGGGTCCGCAGGGGCGCATCGCTGCGCGATTGACAGGTTACGAACAGCGGCCGCAGCAGTTGGAAATGGCTCAGGCTGTAGCGGTGGCCATTGAAGCACGGCAACACCTGATTGTCGAAGCCGGGACGGGCGTAGGGAAAAGCTTCGCGTACTTGGTCCCGGCCATTCTGGCTGTCACGACGGAGCCGCCGCCGGACGAATCAGTTGACGACGAGGTTGGATCGAACTGGCAGCCAGCTTCCGATTCCGGCAAGGGTTCTCCCGACCAGCCGCGCCCCATTCGCCGGATTGTCGTCAGCACTCATACGATTGCGCTGCAGGAGCAACTGGTTCAAAAGGACATTCCGCTGTTGCGTTCCATCATGCCGCAAGAATTTACGGCCGTGCTGGTGAAAGGCCGGGGGAACTATCTGAGCCGAAGAAGACTGAAAGCCGTGCAAGAGAGGGCGCGGAATTTGTTCATTGTCGACGAGGAGCTGGAACAGCTTCGCGAGCTAGGCGGCTGGTCGCAGCAAACCGCCGATGGCTCGCTGGCCGATTTGTCGTTTCGCCCCATCGACAGCGTGTGGGACGAAGTTGCCAGCGACAGCGGCAACTGCATGGGGCGCAACTGTCCGACGTATGCCGATTGCTTTTACTATCAGGCCCGTCGCCGGGCTAGCCGGGCCCAAATTTTGGTCGTCAATCACGCCCTGTTTTTCAGCGACCTGGCGTTGCGCCGGGCGGAAGCCAGCATTTTGCCGAATTACGACGTCGCCATTCTCGACGAAGCACACACGGTCGAAGGCGTGGCCGGCGATCACCTGGGCTTGGGGATTTCATCCGGCGCGATCGAGTACACGCTCAACAAACTGTACAACGACCGCACGAATCGGGGCTTGCTGGTGCACTACAAATTGGGCGATGCCCAGCAGGAAGTGGAACGCTGCCGAGTACGTGCCGAAGATTTTTTTCACGATTTGGATCAATGCCTCGACGACGGCGCCGGCCCGAATGGCCGTGTGAACAAGCCGGAAATCGTGCCGAATTTGCTCAGCCCCGCGCTCGATAAACTGGCGCGCCTCATCAAGCAGCACGGCGAAAAATTCAAGGACGATGCGCAGCGGTTCGATTTCAATTCCGCAGCCGAACGCCTACGGGCCATCGCCGCCGAAATCGACACCTGGATCAAGCAAGATTTGCCCGACGCCGTGTATTGGATCGAACGTTTCAAATCGCGCCGCGGCCACAAGCGGTTTGTGCTGTGCGCCGCGCCGATCGACGTTGGGCCCGCGCTGCGGGAACAACTGTTCAACACAGTTCCCAGCGTGATTATGACCAGCGCGACGCTGGCCGTGGGAACAGCTAGATCGGGCGGCGGCGGGAGCATCAACGTCGCCGAGGCTAACAGATCGATAGCCCCCGGTTTCAACGTGAGCTTAGCCGTCGATTCGGCGTTCGATTATTTCAAGACGCGCGTTGGTCTGACACAAACAGCTTGCTTGCGGTTGGGGAGCCCGTTTGATTACCGCGCGCAGGTGGAGTTGATATTGCCAGAGGGGATGCCCGATCCCAACGATAAGGAGCCGTTCGAGCAGGCGTGCCAGGAGATGATTCGCCGGTACGTGGCGCGGAGCGATGGCCGGGCCTTCGTGTTGTTTACGAGTTACGAGATGCTGCGCCGCACGGCAGCGGCGCTGACGCCGTGGCTGGTCGAGCAGAATTTGGCGATATTGTCGCAGGGCGATTTGGGAGGGCCGGGACGAAGCCAACTGCTGGCGCGATTCAAGGAAAATCCGCGCAGCGTGCTGTTTGGAACCGACAGTTTTTGGCAAGGCGTGGACGTGCCCGGCGACACGCTTAAAAACGTGATCATCACCAAGCTGCCGTTCAGCGTGCCCGATCGGCCGTTGTTGGAAGCGCGGCTGGAAGCAATTCGGGCGGCCGGGGGCAACCCGTTTACCGATTATCAACTTCCCGAAGCGGTGTTGAAATTGAAGCAAGGCTTCGGACGCTTAATCCGCACCAAAACCGACACCGGCCTGGTGGTGATTCTCGACCCCCGCGTGCGCAGCAAACCTTACGGTAAAATCTTCCTGGCCTCGCTGCCGCAGTGCACGGTGAAAATTGAAGACCGTGCCGAACGCAGTGGTGCGCGCGCTTCGATTCGGGCTCCATAATTGCCGGGGCTTACATCGATTTCAATAATTCTTTCCAGCGGGTCCAGGCTTCGTCGCGGGCTTTGACGTTGGCGACGTGGTTGGGGGCGGTGCTGGTCGGATCTTCGCCGTCCCGCATGAAGCCGTGGCCGGCGCCTTCGTAGGTGACTGGCTCGTAAGTTTTGGATTCTTTTTTCATCAGATCGGTGATGGCGGGAAGCATCGCGTCGATGCGGTTGTCGTTGCCGGCGTAGAAGCCATAGACGGGGCAATTGATGCGGGCAACATCGTCCTGCTTGGTCGGCGGCGGGCCGTAGAACGAGAAGCAAGCTTTCAAGTTTTTGTTGGTGGTGGTGTAACGGAACGATTCGCCTCCACCCCAGCAGTAACCACACACGACCACCTTGCCGTTGCAACTGGGGAGCTTGGAAGCGTAATCGTACACGGCATTCAGGTCGGCGGTGATTTGATCGGACGGCAGCTCGAAGATGTGCCTTCTGACCGCTTCTCCACCTTCGGCTTTGACGATGGCATCGGTGCCTTCGCCATTGGCGGCTTTGCCCCAGAGCAGGTCGGGGGCAATGGCAATGTAGCCGGCCTCGGCCAGCTGATCGGTCACGCCGCGAACCCAATCGGTGAGGCCGAAGATTTCGTGAATGACGATAACGGCCGTGGCTTTGTCTTTGGCTTCCGGATAGGTGATGAAGCAATTGACGGGGCGGTTGTCGTGGTTGAGCATTACCCATTCGCCGTGGCGGGGAGATTTTTCCAGTCGCTCTTTAGCCCAGGGCTGCGGTCCTTGAGCATGGACCACTTTGCCGCAAGTGGTGCAGACGATGGCGAAAATGGCGGCGCATGTGAGCAGCGTACCTGTGATTGAAAAGGGCATGGCTGGGCTCCGGTTAGGCAGGAGATGGGGTGCGGGGTTCAGGATTCAGGAATGAGTTATCACGAGTAAGGGGTCAGGTGAATTTCAGGGCTGCGAAATGCAGAATAAATGTTGTTTGCCGCGGAGGAAGATTTCGTTACCGGCAAGGGCGGGTGAAGCATCGACGCCTTCGTCCAGTGGGTTTGTCGCCAGCACTTCCAGTGTGTCGGCGTTGCGAATGACAGCGGTCGTGCCGTTGCGGCCGACAAAGTACACCTTGCCATCGGCGCCGACCGGCGAAGCGTAGGCGTCTTGCAGGCCATCGAGTCGCTGCGGCCCGAACAGGCGCTCACCGGTGGCAGCGTTAAAACAGGAAACAATCGCTTTGTTCACTTTGAAGCAATAGAGCCGGCCGTCGTACAGCAGCGGCGAAGGAACGTAGGGCGTGTCTTTATCGAACTTCCAGGCAACAGCGTCGGTGCTGGTGAGATCGCCGGTTTGGCCCAAGCGGATGGCCAGCAGCGAACTGCCTTGAAAACCGGTCATTATGTAGGCGATGCCGTCGGCGGCGACGGGCGAGGGGATAGCCGCTGGCGTCAGTCCGCCGCATTCCCAAACTTGTTTGCCGGTGGCCAAATCGTACGCCCGGGCTTTTTGCTTGCCGGAAGTGACGACCAGAGTCTGATCGCCGGTGGGGACGATGAGGGGCGTCGCCCAGGAAGTTTTTTCGTCGCGCGGAGTGCGCCACAGCTCTTGCCCGGTATCTTTATTGAAGGCGACGATGAACGAACCGGCTTCGTGATCCCAATTGACGACTACGGTGTTGCCGTACAGCGCCGGCGAGCTGCCTTCGCCGAAGGAGAAAATGGTGGTCATTTTGCCCAGGTCTTTTTCCCATTTCAGATGGCCTTGCATGTCGTAGCAGTGGAGACCGCGGGAGCCAAAGTAGGAGATGACGCAGGCGCCGTCAGTGACCGGCGAGTACGAGGCAAAACCGTGATCGGGATGATGGCCTTCGTGCGGCACGACCTCAGCAGCCACGGCGCGCCACCGCTCCTGGCCAGTTTGACGATCGAGGCTGAGTAGCACGAATTGATAATATTCGTCCGGCTTTTGGATGTTGAACATGGGCGGCGGCTTGGGCTTGGGAGCGTCTTTGGCGACGTCTTTGCCAGCATCTTTGGCATCGGCAGGCGGAGTGCTGCTGGACGCGTCTTTGGAGGTTGCCTCTTTGGGTGCTGCGTCATTGGCATCAGGGGGCGGGTCGGCGGGGAGTTCGATTTTACGGCCCGTTGGAACGGCGGTTTGGATGAAGATTTGATCGCTCCAGACAATGGGCGTGGAGGTGCCGGCGCCGGGAAGGCTGACTTTCCATTTGATATTTTTTTGTGTGCCGTCTAGGTTGGCGCTCCACGCGGTGGGCGGATGGGCATCGGGCGCGACGCCGGTGCCCAACGGGCCGCGCCATTGGGGCCAGTTTTGGTTCGACAAGCCGGAATTGGGCGAGGAAGCATTGGAGGCAGCCGCGGTATTGGACAAAGCAGGTGCATCAGGCGGAGCGGCCCAAAGCGAAGGGCACGCCAAGCCGGCCACCACGGCGGGATACAAGAACGTAAACAACCAGCAGAAAGTGCGGGCGGCAATTCGGCGGTGTCGCATAAAGCTCCTTCGGCACAAGGCAACAAGCGGCGGGACGTGGGCGGCTGCAGTGGTTTGCTGCTGCGCGCCAGCGCTGAGCGCAGATTGTACCGCGGGGCGAAGAGTCTAGCCACCGCCTGCGGAGAAGGTTGCCGCTAGGCGCCGCGGGTGGGCGCCATTAGCTGGCTGAGCGATTGGCCGGTAAATTTGGTTTCGAAGCAGTGCAGGCCGAATCGCTCCGAAAGCTCCTGGCAGACTTTAATGCCGCGCACGCTATTGCCTTTGCTATCCAGCGGCGGTGAAAACACGCCGATGCCAAATTGCCCGGGCACGACGCCGACAATTCCGCCGCCGACACCGCTTTTGGCTGGGATGCCGACCCGGTAAGCCCATTCGCCGGCGTAATCGTACATGCCGCAGGAGTGCATGATGCTGAGCAAGTATTTAACGTATTCCTGCTTGATGGCGCGCTGGCCAGTGGCCGGATTCACGCCACCGTTCGCGAGCGTGGCACCGATCATGGCCAGGTCGTGGCAGTTGACTAAAATCGAGCATTGTTGGAAGTACAGCTCTAGCGAATCTTGCATGTGCTGTCCCACCATACCGAAATTCAGCATCAAATGACCGATGGCGCGGTTGCGGTGGCCGGTGACCCGTTCCGACATGAAGACCGTATTATCGACATAAACTTCCCGTCCGCAGTAGCGGCTGAACATGCCCAGCATTCGACTGACGCGCTCCGGGTAATCTTTGCCAGTGATCAAGTCGGCGGTGGCAATAGCGCCGGCGTTGACCATGGGATTGAATGGCCGATTGGACGCTTCATCGAGCACGATGGCGTTGAAGGCTTCGCCCGTCGGTTCCACGCCCACTTTTTTCAGGACGTGTTCCAATCCATGATCTTCCAGCGCCAAGCCGTAAACAAACGGTTTGGAAATGGATTGGATAGTGAATTGTTGCTTGCAATCGCCGACTTCGAAGACTTGGCCGTCGGCGGTAATGATAGAGATGCCGAACCAGTTGGGATCTGCCTTGGCCAATTCGGGAATGTAATCGGCCACTTTGCCGTCGGCGACGGCGGCGTAACGGGCGTACAAATCGCGAAGGACATCGCGCAGGGGGGCGGCGGCTGCCTTCATTTTGCCCAGCAGCAAATCGAGTTCGCCATCGCCGGAGGTTACAGACACAACTTACTCCAAAATTCGTTTCACGACGCCTTGCAACTCCTGGCTGAAAGGATGGTCGGGAAAGCGGTTGGTAAAAATTTCACTACTGGCCAAGCGCACCATTTCGGTGTTCAGCGGCAGTACGCCAGCCACTTCGGCCTGATACATCGCTTGAATTTTTTCGCGCAGTTCCGGCACGTTGGTTCCGGGAGCCACCTTGTTGACCAGCAACAGCATTTTGGGGACGGCCAGTTTTCGGGCCAGTTCGACAGCGACGGCCGTACCCTGGAAATCTTGCTTATCAGGCCGGACGATCAAAATCAACATGTCCGAAACGGCGATGGAAAGGAGCGTTTCCTCGTTAACGCCCGGATGGGTGTCGATGAACAGGTAATCCAAATTCAGTCGGCGAACGGCGTCTTGCAGCCCATCGTTCAGCAATGCCACGTCGTACCCTTCCCGCAGAATACGTGCAATTTCGCCGGTGCGAAGGCTGGAGGGAATTAAGAAGACCCGGGGATGCTCGGCTTCTTGGGGCACATTGCCAATGCAGCGCGGGGTGACGTCGTAAGCGGCTTCTTCAATGCGACAGCGGCCCCAGAGATAATCGTTCAACGATTTTTGAATGGCGGATTCTTCGAGCTGGAACAGGACGTGAATGCCGGGGGATTGAATGTCGGTGTCGATGACGCCCACGCGATGGCCGGCGCGGGCGGTCAACACAGCCAGATTGGCCGTGGTGTTGGATTTTCCCGTGCCGCCGCGGAACGAATGCGTGGAGATGATTTTTGGCAAAGCGGTAACTCGCGGGGAATTATTGACGTTGCTGGCGCAGTTGTTGGGCGCGGCGCTGCAGCTCCAGGAAATAATCGCCATCGGCAATTTCGGCCACTTCGCGCTGGAGCTTGGAGTGGTCGAGCTCGAACATGTTTTCTCCCACGGTGGAATCGAACATCATCGTCATGCGATTGTCTGCGTGCGGGGCGCGGGGATCGAAACGCAATGTGGGGCCGCTGGAGCCAAGACGAAAAGTGGTTTCGCCTTGAATGGGTATTTCGGCAATGGTTTCGCCTTGCACGATAACGCCATGGCGTCCTAACGAGACCAGCGACCATTGGCCGCATTGATTCCGCAGTTCCGCATGATTGCGCGAAACGTAAGGATCGCTGATTTGTACGTCACGATCGTCGGCCCGGCCGATGGAAATCAATGGTTGTCCGCTGAATTGCCAACTGCGAATCGGCCGCCCTAACGCTGAATCCATCAGGTGGATGGCAGCGTGGAGAGACGAATCGGGAGCGTTGGGATTTGACAAGTCTGCCATGTACCGACCGCCTGTTCGGTAATCCTACGAGCGCAGCATCTTCCCCTCGCCGATAACGATGCCGCGGCAGGTTTGCAATTTTCATGCCGCCGGCCATTGCGAAGAACCGAAGATGAGACAACTCGTTACATCACAAGACAATTTATGCAGATTTAATTTATCCGAAGAACCCAGTTTGCCAAGCGTGCGTGCAGAATCTGCACTGATTGCGCGCAAAAACAGTCGGGGGCCATGAGCACGAGGCGATCTGATGGCAGCCGCTGCCACCGG
>DATJYL010000171.1 GCA_035499655.1 Pirellulales bacterium | reverse complement strand
TCGATCGACGATTCGGGCCAAATCAGTTTCGCGGCCTATGCAGGTACTGATCTTGATTCCAATCGAGGAATTTGGTCGGGTCAACTGAATCAAATCTCACTGGTGGCATTGCCCGGCGCACCCGCACCCAACGGCCTGACGTACACGTCGGTATTATTGAATGATGTCGAACAGGGGGGGCCTCTGGCTTATGCAGCGGCGGTGTCTACCAGCGGGGGAGGCACACAGTCCGGAAATTGGATTTATTTACCCGGAGGAGCCCAATTCGTAGTGAACCCGACGCTCGCCGTGCCCGGAGAGCCCGCGAATGCTCATTTCACTGCTGCGCCATCGTTAGCGGTAACTCCCGATGGAAATTATGCCTTCTTTTCGCAGCTCGCGACCGATACCGGTACTCATGGTGGAATCTGGGCCAATCTGAATGGCACATTAACCTTGATTGGTCATGATGGGATGCAGGTTTCTGGATTTTCGAATGGCGTGACTTGGAAAAGCATTTTCTCCTACCCCACGGTGAGCCCGCTGGGCGAAGCTCTCTTCTATGGCTCGCTGTCGAACAATCAGGCTGGCCTGTTTGCCTCAAATGGTACGACGACGACTGCCATCGCATTGAGCAGCCAGCCGGTACCGGGGCTTACTGGAACCTCATTTGGTCAAGTCGCCAATCAACAGCTTCATCCGAATGCCACCGGCGATGTAGCCTTTTCTGACGGCTCGATTTGGTTACTTAATTCAAGCGGCTACCATCGGGAGGCGCAAGCGGGATCGCCGGTGATCGGGGGCGGCACCTTGACATCGGTTGCTGATGACGTGCATTTGACGAATGACGACCGCGTGACTTTTACCGGAGAACAAGCGGGCAACATTTATGGCATCTACCAGGCGGCAGCCGATGGAATCCATGTAATCGCCCGTGATGGAACGGCGGCGCCGGGACAAGCGGCCGGCACTACGTTCGAGCAAATCTATCCTGCCCAAGTAAATAGTTTGGGGCAAGTGGCATTTCTGGCCGATCTCACACTTCCATCGGGCTCGATTTCCTATGGAAATATATTTGCGACCGAGCCTGATGGAACGCTGACCTTTGTCGCCGGACAAGGAACGACCGTGACCTTGCCCGGGCGTCCAACGCCATATACAGCAGTTAGCGCAGGTCTGTACGATTTCACCGACGTCGAGTTGCCCCAATTCGATGACCAGGGCGATCTGGTTTTCACTTTAGGATCAGCGATCGCAGGCAGCGGGACCAATGTTGTGATGGTTGCACATTTAGTGCCTGAACCAACGAGTTTCGTGCTAGCCATCTTGGCCTTCGGCAATATCGTCATTGTTCTTCGCCAGCGTAGCCGCAATCAGCCACCGGGAGGTGCTGAGTGTCGGATCGCCTGGCCGGCCGTGCAGCGTTCCTGACTGAACGCAGGCCCAAGCCGGCCGTGGGCAATATGAACGCTCAGGGTTATTGGTCGCTACCATCTGATATGCCACCGAAACCGGCGAAATCTTAATGCGCCACTGCCGACCCTCCCGATCGGCCAGCGTGCATAAACCGCAGTCCCGTTTTCGCCCATGTGCGGGGCCACGATCAAGCAGTTTCTCGGATGTAGCGCCTGTCGGACATTTCCACGTCACGGGCCAGGTGGAAGATGGTGAGCTCTTATGTCAACGGAATCGGATATTTATTCGGTGATTTCAGTTTTCCCTGTACCCATCGACGAGCCTCGTGGATACCTTCGCCGGTGAACGCATGCGGAGAGTGGATCCAGTTATAACAAATCTGGTTCACCATACGCTGTTTCGCTTCGTTGTCGCCATTTTCGAGAATGTGAAGCAATAACCGTAGGCCTGCGTCGCTATAGTTTGCAATGTAGAGTGCTGTGGCAGCAAAGACTGACCACCTCCCTTGCGCGCGAATCGCCAGGCTGTTTAAAAAGTTAACACCTCGCTCGTCGCCCATACGCAACAACGCATTCGCCAGCACGGCTTTGTCGCCTTCGTTGCGGCCGCCTTTTTCGTAGCTCTCGATTAGTGTGTCTCTGGCTTCATCGGTGCCCAGTGTTTTCAGCGCTTCAATGGCCACATTCCGGAATCCTTGCTCATCTCGATCGAACCACTGCTGCAAAGTGTCAAAGATTTTTGCATCTTTGATTTTCGCTAACGCAATCGCCGCCTCGGCCTGAACCCGGTTTTCAGGGTGATCCAGCGCCGCACGTACCGCCTCGATGTGACGTTCATAGGTTAACCGGCAATGTCGAATGGCAGATTTGGCGATATCTGGATGAGGGTCATTCAGCAGGCCGCCGAGGAGTTCCACAAGACGGGCGTTTCGTGTGTCGGGGGTTCGACCTGCGGCTTTTGCCAATCGGCTAAACAAAAGACCCAATGCAACCGGGCGACTAGCTGGATCCGGGTCGCCGGCGAGCACCGACCGAAGCTCTTCGTCGGACAACAATCCGAGGCGATTATGGATTGCTCGGAGCGCATCATTTCGATGACGTACTGCATCCCCAACGGACGGGTCCGGAGGAATGTAATTGTTCATTGAATTTGCCTTGTCCATCTCAGGATTCATGCGACGTGCTCAACAAGTCCGGCCAAAGTCCTAATTATTGCATAATTTTGGGCGCGTTTACATGACGCAAAAAACGGCGCTAGCCGTCAAAGCTGGATTGCGTGATTCCATCACGCGAGGAACCACTGCTGGATGAGTTGGCACAATTCTAATTCGGTTTGCAACGCTGATCGGGTACAATGCGGGCCATAGCTTTGACCCCTTATCAATTCGGGAGATTCCCATGCGCAAATCGACGTTCGCACTTGCCCAGACGTTCTTGGTTGCTATCTTGTGGCTCGGCTTGCAGGACAGTCAGCCACGGGCCGCAGAGGAGACCAAGCCGACAATGCAAAAATGGGAATATCATTTTGAGTTGAGCAATTGGAGCAACCGTGGCGAAGCCACAACGCTTTTGAATTAGCTCGGCAATGACGGATGGGAATTATCCACCGTAAGTTCGACAACTCAATACGACGTGCTGGCGGCTTTTAAGCGTCCAAAGCAGTGAGAGAAATTCCAATTTCAGACTGACCCACCACCGGGAATTCTCCGGATTAGACCGCCGCCGCGCCCGTGGTAGAATGCCGGGCATGGAAAACCAAAAGAAGCCCAACGTGCTCCATAAAAAATGGGTACAGCAATGATAACCTCCTTAGCCCGAAATGGTTTTCGCATTGTTGCAGCGGTTTTAGTTGTCGCGGTGGTACTCCACGCGCCGCCATCAATTGCCCAGCAGCCGCAACAAAAAATCATGACGATGGACGCCGATGGCGCCAATCTCCACTTTGTGGCACACATCGATGGCTATACCCGCCATAGTGTGCCGCGGTGGTCTCCGGATGGCCGTGATATCGCGTTCGAAGTAAGTTGGAGGGAATCCGGCGAGTATGCACCTCGCGTCTTCAAAGTGGCCGCCACAGGTGGTGAGCCAGTTGATTTGGGGATGGGCAAAATGCCGAGCTGGTCCATGGATGGCAAGCAAATTGTATTTCGCATTCCGCCGGATGTAGGTGAATCACGCAACGGCATTTGGATTATGAACTCCGACGGCGCCAGCCATGAATTCTTGTTCCCAGGACATCAACCGATGTACTCGCCCGATGGCGCGCACATTGCCTACACTAATGAAGCCCAGGACGAGCTATTTGTTTACGATGTACTCGAAGAGACCCATCGCAAGCTTAGCCAACCGTACTCACGAATCATTGGCTACGCTGCCTGGTCCCCCGATGGCAAAGAACTTTGCTTTATCGGCCGCAAAGATTCTCAAGACCCCGAGCTGGCTGTTACTGCTGCCGACGGCACACAAGCCCAGCCGAAGATTTGCGTATCCAACAAAGCGCTGGCTAGGTATCCGTTTTGGGGACCGAGTACAAAGATTCTTCTGACGATGCGTACCAGCGGAAACAACGATCAGATTTACACATTTGATCCCAATGGCAAATCTGAGCCGCAACGTTTCGACGGCCAGCCCGACGCCCGCAATTTTGATGCGTGCTGGTCCCCGGATCTTAAGAAAATCGTGTTCGTTAGCGATCTGTCACTATAATTTGGGCACCCTTCCGCTTCACGATCCGCGAATTAGCAGGCATATTTTAGTGTGCCAACACCGAACCCTATGTCACACCCTGTAATCAGACAAGCGATGGAGTCCGATGCATCGGAGTTGGCGCGATTGACTTCACAGCTTGGTTATCCGGTCTCCGACGCATCAATACGGATGCGCATGGCGCGAATGTTTGGGTCATCCAATGACAGCCTGTGGGTGGCTGAAGGTCCAGGAGGAGAGTTGGCGGGTTGGATTCATGGTTTTCTCGGTCAGCTTTTGGAGTCGGACTATCGTGTGGAAATCGGCGGTTTGGTTGTCGACGCGCGCTGGCGGCGAAGTGGCATCGGGCGGCAAATGGTGAAGGCCATCGAGGTTTGGGCAGTGAAGCGCGGAGCTGCCGAGGTGTCAGTGCGTTGCCGAGAAGAGCGCACCGAGTCCCACAAGTTTTATGAGAGTTTGTTATTTCGACAAGTCAAGACGCAGCGAGTGTTTCGCAAGCGCCTTTCAGCACCCCGCTGTTAAGACGCTACCTCCCGATACGCTACAATGCGGAAATGAAATTCGCTCGTGGCTGTCTAATGGCACTTGCAGTCTTTGTCACTTTGATGATCCTGGAGGAATTAGCGCTTGTAGCCTATCGGCAGCCAGTTGGCTTCGGTGAATATCTGGGGACGTTTTTTTATTATTGGTGGCCATACGCGATAACATTTGTTGTGGGCGTGCTGGTGTATTTTCGCACGCCGAGGAATTGGTTTTGGTAGCCCCCTAACCGCTGCCCGCTGGGTGAGGAAGGCTTAGACGAGGAGAATCACAATGAACAATGATCCGAATAGCCCCCAAGTGTTGGCTAACCTGCGAACGGATACCGAAGCACAACTAGTTGTGAATCATTTAGAATCAATTGGCATAAAGGCACTTATTGCGGGCGCTGGTCCGTCCACTGGCTGGCCAAGGGCACCAAGTGAGACTCAGGTGGTAGTCCGTCGTGCGGACTTAGAACGTGCCAAAGAAGCGCTATCGACAATCCAACGGAAGTAATTGCCCACGCTCAACTCCCA
>DATJYL010000170.1 GCA_035499655.1 Pirellulales bacterium | reverse complement strand
AATCGTGTTGCGGGTGTGACCTCGATGGTGGAGATAGATGAGAAACGATTCGAGCACAGTTGTAAGGGGTCTCGCTCGGAGCCGGCGGACCACGCGGGGACAGAAATAGACGTCGAACATGATCGGCTCTCCTGATGGTTGAAGGAAACCAGGAAGCCGTCAGGATTATGCGGAGTTCACTCAATGCGGAAGTGGTTAAGGTGCCCAGCAAAACCCAGCAGGAACTCGACGCCATCCGCGACCATCTCCGCATAGCGCGGAACTCGGCATAATTGCGACCAATGGCACAGGGACGCAGTGTGCGTTCAGCCAGATTATTGTAGATGGCCAGGGTGCCATCCTCACAGTAGCGTCTGAGTCCTTCCCAGCGGGGCAGCACGTAGTGGATCGCCTGACCCACAGGACTTTTGGGCAATACGCGCCCGGCGAGTGCCGTCAGCCAGATGTGGAACTCGGCCAGCACAGGCACGGCTTGCTCTTGGCGCAGGTTTCTTCGCGATTCGACTGACAGCGATTTCGCTTCTCGTTCCAATTCGTATAACCGACCGATGAACGCCAACGCCGGATGCGCTTCGCGCGGTTGCACCGCCTTGGCTTCGAAGAACTTCCGCCGCGCATGCGCCCAGCAGAGCACTTGCTTCACGCTGCCCGCGGCATAAATCCCATCGTAGCCGGCAAACGCATCGGCCTGCAGATAACCTTGATAATCTTTCAGGAAGTTTGCCGGTCCGTCCCGTTTGCGACTGGCGGTGTAGTCGTATACCGAATAGGGATTCGGCGGGTCGCCGCAGTAGACCCAAAATCGACCGATGCGGGTTTTGGGCAGCGTGGGATCGAGCACGCTCACCGGCGTGTCGTCCGTGTGAATTACATGAGAACGACGCACTCGGTCTACTATTAACCGGTACAGCGGTTCCAGTAACTGGGCGGTGCAGCGTGCCCAGCGGCAGAGGGTACTGCGCGACAATTCCACGCCGCCGCGGGCAAATACATCTTCCAAGCGATACAGGGGCAGATGATCGCTAAATTTGCCCACCGCCACTTGGGCCAAGAGGCCCGGTCCGGGCAGCCCTCTGTCGATCGGCTTAGCTGGCGGCTCGGCGATGGCCACATGTTCCTGACAATGCCGGCAGGCATACTTCCAGCGCACATGTTCCAGAACTTTCAACTGCGCTGGAATAAATTCTAATTGCTCACTCGTCTCGCAACCAATCCGCTGGCGTAACTGTCCACAGCTAGGGCAAAACTTCTCGTGCTCCGCCAGATCGTGCTCGATCCGCTCCCGCGGCAAAGCGTCCGGTAATTTATTACGTCCGCCGCCGCGCCGGGTGTGAGGCTCAACGGAGGATTCCACCGCATCCCGTGCCGGCGGTATCGCTTCCACCGCAGCAGCTTCGAACAGCGTCAATTGATTTGGATCGAGCCGTTCACTGCGGGGACCAAAACGGGCACGGACCAGTTGCGCCACGTAGTGTTCCAGTTGCGTAAGCTTGTGCTGCAAATCGTCGATGGTGGAGAATTGCTGCGCGATTAGCGCATGACAAGCGGTAACATCGTTCGGTAAAGCAGCGGCGTCCGTGCTCATGCCGTATTAAAACCAACTCCAGTGAAAAAAGTTTCGCACTCGATTCAAGCTGGCTGTCGATAGCGCTTCCGGTGTCTCACGCTGAGCAGGTCGACACCGCTGAGGATCAGCGACAATTGCGTCGCAGAAAGCGCCACGCTACTCGACTCAGGTGGTACTGCTGGCAGTTGAAAGCGGCCGGCTTCGAGGCGTTTGTACCATTGGCACAACCCATCGCCATCCCAGTACAACAACTTCACCCGATCACGGCGGCGATTGATGAACATGTACAGGCCGCCGCTGGTGACTTCACGTCCGGCATGTTCCAAGGCTGCTTGCGCCAGTCGATCGAAGCCACGCCGCAGGTCCGTAGGTTGCGTGCAGAGATAAATCTCCACCGGCAGAGCGAGGCTTAGCATGATTCGCGCAGCGCTGTAAGCAAAGTAGAAAGCGTGGTCTGATCGATGCTGGCCGCCAGATGGAGAGTGATGCCGTTGGGGAGCAACACTTCGGCTGGATACATACTTCCGGTTCCGGATTCTGCCAGTTTCACCGGGACGAACGCCGCAGACAGAGACCGACGCCGTCGCTTCGAACGCACAGCAGGTAGCAGGGCATCGCGGCGGACAATCTCCCGTCGCCAATGTTGGTAAGTTGTCGCCACCAAGCCTTCTCGCTTGCAAAACTCAGGGACCGTCAATCCGCTCCGCATCCGCCGAGCCAGCGCCTTACGCCAGAACCTTTCCCGCTTCGGATCCCGCTCGTGACCCGCCATGGTTCATGCTCCCAAGGATTCCAATTTGGCGAAATCCTCAGCCTAGCACGATCGTCAAGATGTGGTTGCTGGCGCGCTTACGGCGCGCTTACCTAGGAAGAGCCATACAGGAATTGCCGACGATTCGTTTTGACGACCCGGAATTGAGCCCGCCCGGTACGATGAACACCGATTTCATCTTTATGCCCGAGGCTGTTTAACAGGTTAATCTTCATCCCTGACTTGATATTCGAACCTATTGGGCGAGCGAACGGAAGAACCTCAACTTCGCAATTCGCGTTCGCGGCTGCGCTTCGGATCGGTGAAGGGAGTAACGCCTTCGTTTAGGCGAGCAAAAAGGCCATGGTTTGTGTCAACCGCAGCTTTTTAGAGCAGGCTCGCGGCATGCACATCCAACTGTTCGTCTACGACAATCATCGAGCGATCAGAGACTTCACGCCAATTATTGCCGTCAGTCGCCTCCGAAGATATATGTACGGAACGAAAAGCGTTAATTGCATTCGGATGGCCGTCTTTTTCACTCATTTCACCGCCGGACAGGCGTTCAAGATACGACAGTGATTTCCCCCATCGCGTGGCAGCCATAATGCGACCATTTGTTGCGACGAAATTGAACTTCGATTCCTCGCCATGATGCGCTGGAAACCAGCTGTCGACGAGGTTGACGGTCTCTTGAAACGCGGTGATAACTGTTTCTACGCAGATCGTTTGATTTATGCTTCCAACTGCAGCCCGCAACCGACTTAGCCAAAAAAAGAAAACACATTCGCTGTCGGTCTCGCCGCGAATCATCGTTCTGAGATCATACGGGATGGCGTCGAACAGCGGCTTTCTGCGAGCCGCAAAATCTTGCAGTGTGCCATTGTGGACAAAGACCCAGCGCTCGTAGATAAACGGGTGCGTATTTACGAGGGCGGCGCTGCCCACGCTTGCCTGACGCACATGAGCTACGAGTGTTTTCGTAGTAACTGTTCTTGATACTTCACCAAACTGTGGATCGCTAAATGCCGGAAGGAGCGATTTGGTGATGTGCGGCACGCCATCATCTGCATACGACGCCAGACCCCAGCCATCGATATGTGACTCGCCGTGAGCATCGCGACGACTCTGGGTCGCCAAGGAATTGCCAGACCCGTTCAAGAGAGTTGAATCGCAGATTGGCACCGTAGATCGAAAGGCAAATAGGCGGCACATGGCAGCGTAGCATTAACAAAACTGGGAGATTCAGTCGGGTGATTTCTATGTCGGCGCCATCACGCGATCACTTCCTTCCAGTGCGTGTTAGGAGCTTAAGAGTGCATTAGCAGGGACTTCGTACGTCCATACTTTGAAGGACTGTAGCGTATTCATCCCAAAGGTGGTTGTGAGGGCGACATCGGCAGCATCACGACCGCGAGCCATGAGTACCCGGCCAATACGTGGCGTATTGTTACGGGCGTCAAATGTATACCACTGACCACCTAAAAAAACCTCGAACCAAGCACTGAAGTCCATCGGACAAGGCTGAGGCGGTATACCGATGTCACCAAGATAGCCAGTGCAGTAACGTGCTGGGATGTTCATGCAACGACAAAACGTAATTGCTAAATGCATATAATCGCGACAAACGCCGACTCGTTCGTAATAGATTTCGCGAGCAGTGCGATTGGCGCGGGCCTGCATATAGTCAAACCGCATATGCTGGTTGACGAAGTCGCAAATCGCCTGAACTCGCGGCCAGCCGAACTGCGTGTTACTAAAACGTTGCCAAGCAATTTCTTTTAGTTCGCTATCTACTTCGCAATAACGGCTGGCCAGCAGAAATGTTAACACTTCAAAAGGTAAATCCTGCACATTGTGCTGCAACGCGTTCCGTACTTGTAAGTCTGGAAGGCCACAATCATCCACAATAGCATCGTTTTGGAATACGACGGTGCCTGAAGGCACGAATGTGCTACCACAACGATTGCCAAATGAGTCGATGTATCCTGAGATTGCAGTCTGCGGCTGGACCCTTAGCGATTCTGCTTTACGTACGGTTGGCGCCCGTGACGGATGCAGAGAAAGAACCAGTAGCATCGCTGTCGGCGCTGGTGTATTGAACGCGAGCTCAAAGCCCACTCGAATTAGCATCATCGACTCCGCTCCGCCTAGGAACGTCAAGTCAGTATAGCTAAATCAACGCAAGCTTATCAGCCAGTCAGCAAGTCAATGAGTGGGGGTTGGGCACACATTCTGAAGCTGTCGCGACGTTCGTGCGCTACTTACTTCGATTTATCAGCTTCTTGGCCTGCTTTTCCTTAACCATAAGTTTGGGTTTATTCAACTTACCCTTACGATTTTGTTCTTTATTCGCCACAAACGGACCTTATTCTTGGTTAATGGTTTGCTAACCGCCTGATTAAATGCGTTGCGATAATCCTAGATGAATCCGACGTAGCTTTCTAGCGGATACCGTGACGCGAAAGAGCTTTTATAAAGGTTAAGCGGCCGTTCCCGATAGCCGACCAAGCGACCGTTGAAAATCGACGCGACCATTGGGCTTCAGCCGATGAGAATCAAGATGAGCGTCTACTGTATTTGACGTGGTTCGCTGGCATATGTTCCCCACATTCTCAATCGGTGGTTTGTTAGCGCACTCTATGAAATGTGCGACTTGCTTTTATAACAATTTTATCGAGGAATTGGCAACACGTAGGTGTAAATCATGACAAACAGGCGATCACCATAACTCTTTTTGGATTGTGTTTCTCTGTTCCCGTGTTAAAATGATATGTGGACTGGCGATCTTCTCTCACTGGCTGTGCTGTCGGCCAAATGATCGATTCCCTCTCCGATGCCCTGGCTCTTTCCACGGCATTGTTTCTCTCTTTTACCAATAGGGGATCGAACTATGTTTGGCAGAAACGAAGTGTCAGATACGGAATTGTCCAAGACGGTTAATTCGCGACTCTCGCGTACGGGAACAGGTTCGCGCATCACAGCGACCGTAAATCGCGGCGTGGTGACGCTGTTGGGCAATCTACAATATGCAGGTCAGCGCATTCCGATTAAAAACACCGCATCCAGAATTAGCGGCGTGCGGCAAGTGATTGACCAAATGCAAATTGCTCGGAAAAAGCCGCAAGCAGCGCCCTATCAGCATTCGAAACCGGGTGAACCCGTCAAGCAAACCGAGACAGCGCCATTGCCCGAGACGGTCGTGAACGATGGTTCACCCGCCGATCCGACGATTTCCCCAAACATCGTCGAGAGTTGACGCCGGGTTGATCAGGTTCATAGTTCAGTCAGTAGTTTCAAGAGCCGATTGTATCATCGCCTGCAGCGGTGCGTCCAATCATGGTTACCAGTAATGAAACATTCTCTTTCGCCTTGAGCGAAAACGGCTCACTTGTTGTCAGATACAGTAACTCACCCGAAGATAAATAATAATGATCTCCTTGAGCCGATACCGCGACTTTGCCTTGTAGGCAGTGCAGGATAGCTTCTCCTTGAGCCTCATATCTCGGAATTGTCTGGCCCGCTGGTATAAGTAGTTGGATGATCCGCATCGCGTCAGTCTTGACGACGGCAATGGTTTGGCTTTTTCCCGTGATGGTCTTCCACAATTCAAAAGGTTGTCCCGGTAACATAGATTTCTCCAACCCAAAGATTCGAAATGGAAACGGGACCACACGTTTGTTTGGCTTATAAGTCGGGATGCTTCTTATTTTGTAGCATCCTGCATTAAACACCAGTATCGAGCCCCAACACAGCCATCAATACACCTGGGACGTCATACGGACAAAAAGCGCATAGACAAATGTGATTATCTTTTACCGCTAGCAAGTCCATAAAATCTTTCAGCTATTTCCATCTTACGCATGGCCTGCTGTTGAAAAACTGATCCAGTTGTTATGAAGGTCTTTAGCCCGATGGGCAAGGAGACTTTCACAATGACGACGAAACGTAGGACGCGGCATAGTCCTGAGCAGATCGTGCGGAAGTTGCGCGATGCCGATGCGA
>DATJYL010000169.1 GCA_035499655.1 Pirellulales bacterium | reverse complement strand
CAGCATTGGCGGTCGCTGAGATCGAGAGCATGATTGCCACAATGCTACAGAGACGATAGCCGCATGTAGTCATACCGCGCCCTCAAACTTGGATTTCCCGATATCCAATAAAACCGCGGAGAGCTTCATCATAATTGATTTGGGTGACCACTCGCTAGGCTTGCTGCCGATCGGTCGGAGTCGGTACACCGCTGAGAAGAAAACTAAGCCGATTCCGAACAGAATGGCACTGGAGGGCTCAGGAACCATCAACCCCGTGCCTGAAATCCGAAAGGCAAAAGCATAATTGGGATCTGCCAAGAGACTCTCGTTGGGAAGATTGATGGTCAATGCGGACGAACCTTGAGTAAACGAAACGGGGCCGTACCCAAGCAAATAGACGCCGGTAATGGAACTCCCGGGAATGTCGCTCTTACCCAGCGATTGGATCGTGGCCGTCGAGCCACTGGTGGGCCAACCCATCATAATTGCATACAGAGAGCCGGGACCTGTGGTGAAGCGAAAATCCGAACTGGTGTGCGCACCGGAACTGGTGCTACCTTCCGCAAAACTGATCCAAGGATGTGTGCCATAAATCGCTTCGCCGTTGACGGCCAGCCAATTGCCGATACCCGTCAAGACGGTTTGCTCGTCTGTGGGAATTGTTCCATCTGGCTTGGGTGCAATATTAAGGAGCATCGTCCCATTGAGCGCTGTGATATGTACCAGATCATGGACAAACGTCGCGGTATTCGTATTGAAACCGCTGTTGCTTCCCCCGAGCACATTGTACCCCCAGGTCGTGCCGTTCGTCAGCGTTTGCTCCACTTGAAAGGGAATGGCCTGAATTGAAGTCGGAATTGTCTTTTCATAGTCTTCGGTTGCCCCGCCTAAATAGGCATCACTTTTTGCGGTGATCGTCACCTGCGGGCTTCCAGACCAGGTAAGTGCCTGATTGTAATAGTAGGCCGCAACCTTTTCCTTGAGGGGATCAAGCACCCGCGGATTCACTCCGTTATCGAAATAGATCAAGTCGGGATGATAATCGTTGATCAGTTCGACATTTCGTGCATACCAATCATCCAAGAAATGCGTCAGCGCATCGTTGCCATCGGTGTAGGTTTTAAGATCGGGTCGATAGAAGTCCTGTCGGTTGAGTACGTGAGTGACGTTGCTGCTGTCTGTGTAGCTAATGGTGCCGCCAAAGTCATTCGGCTCGGTCAGATTCCCCCCTGTATGCACGATACCGGGGCCGACAGGGCCCTGATTTGGATCCGCGGTGTTGACTACCTGGGCAATAAAATCGTAGTTCTCCATCTCGTGGTTTTGCACGCCGAACTTTAATCCCGCAGCGTGCACCGCCGTGGATAACTCGCCAACTAGATCTTGGTGGGGCCCAAAGTTGACCGTATTAAATGGCGTGACTTGACTGTTCCACAGCGCAAAGCCATCGTGGTGTTCCGCGGTCATGGTCACGTATTTAGCGCCGGATGCTTTGAACAATGTTGCCCAGGCAGTGGGATCAAAATTGTCGGCCGTGAAGGGTTCATAGGGACTGCCCGCAGCCGCGTAAGCTGCCGCCCCGGTGGCATTCGGTCCGAGGTTGGGATTTAACACGTCGAGGTAACCGAACGTATCGCGAGTCCCAAAATTCGTTGTGAATTGATTGCTGATTGAGCTGTTGGCTCCGTAGATGTATTTTTCATCCCATTCATTGTGTGTCGCCGTCGAAGAGTACAGCCCCCAGTGCATCATGATTCCAAACTTGGCATCTGACAGCCACTGGGGAACGTCGTTTTGCTGGAGCGAGTTCCAGTTGGGCTGATACACAGCATCAGTCGGTATGGGAGCGCTGAGGGCAATAGCGGCAGTTACT
This sequence comes from Pirellulales bacterium, assembly GCA_035499655.1. Classification (NCBI taxonomy): domain Bacteria; kingdom Pseudomonadati; phylum Planctomycetota; class Planctomycetia; order Pirellulales; species Pirellulales bacterium. The sequence continues at coordinate 13,921 of DATJYL010000169.1, read as the reverse complement.
TCGGCATCGGTCGCGTTTGGTGCATTTTGAGCAACGCTGACGCGAGGGAGAAAAATGACGCCTGGACCAATTATCGCAATGACGATCGCCAATCCAACGTTGCCTTTACCAGTTCGCATCTTCCCGCGCCTCCTCAGAGCAAGCAACTCGGTGCTCATCGGCAGTATGCTACAATTTGCTGAGATTCATCGCTGCATTTCAAAGTCGACCACTAATCTAAGATGCTGGCAACCTTAAAAATCTGGCTCCACGGCTTGACCATCGGCGCGATTTGCCAGCAACTGATGGACACGTTTCTTTTCGGCGGGTTGATTGGTCGCTTGGCTTGGATCGGCGAGTCCGGGGGCCGAATCGATTGTGTAGGGAACGGCATGGACCGAACCATCACAATACACCATGTTGAATGTCTGGGTATGTGCGCCTCCCCAGCAGTTTCCATCAAAGACACCCGGCTGATCTCGTTTGGGAGGCTGATATGCGGCGACGTAAACGTCGTTGTCCCAGCCGACCCAGGCCCATTCATTGTCTGACGCGTCAAGCCCTGATTCGTAGAGGTCGCTCCGCATGTACTTTTCACCAGCCATATACGTGTGGCTTGTGCCGTCTGTAATGTCCTTGATTCGGACCATGCTAAACATATACGAGACGCCTGTGGCATTTAGGATCTTGATTGGCTTATAGCCTGCCGGAAACGGATTGCTGCTCGGAGCAGTACTGGCGGGGAGAGCATTGCCATTTTTGTCGGTATACGTTTGGGTGGCGCCGTTGCTGTCGATATATTGAATGGTCCATTGATCGCCGCAGTTGGCACTATAATCAGAACGGACCACATTCTTAGGCTCCGTTGCGCCGGCTGTGTTTTTGATATTGCTGAAGATCGCTGCGGGCGTGCCGGGGGGGTCGATCGGAAACAATGTCAAAGATCGTCGGCTGGGACACAAGAACACAGGCACAGGAGTCGACATGGCTTGCGCTAAAGCATTCGCTTTGGCCGTTCCAGACATGCCCTTGCCCAAATCATGCACGACCTTCTGTTCCAAATAAGGCAAAATGTTGTAAGCCCAACCTCCAGGCTGAAGCCAAGTAAATCCGGAGTCTGGATCACCGGTCCATTGATAGGACCAGCCGCCAGTGGGCAAAAACCGTTGTGCATCGTTATGGGTTAACCAGGCCAACCCGATTTGTTTTAGATTGTTCTTGCATTGCGATAGACGGGCCGCTTCCCGTGCTGCTTGAATCGCCGGTAACAACAACGCAATTAAAATACCGATAATCGCAATTACTACGAGAAGTTCCACGAGAGTGAAACCAGATAGCTTTGGTTTTGCGTTCACACTTTTTGCATCCGTCCGCAGACTTCCTTGTGCTTGGTCTGGGTCAAGAAGACACATTTAACCTCTCCTTCATGAACTACGGCTCAAATATTACGCCGAGCCCGCCGGTTTGGGGGGGGAAGAACTCCGGCTGGGCTCGGCGTTGCTGATGCGCTGTCTGCTGCCTTCCCTGCATCCGTGGATGACAGCAAGTCTTTTGTGGTCCCTTCTTATTATTGTTTTTTGTTGCGCGTTTTTACGATTTGGCAGCGACCGATTAGAATTAAGCCGCCCATCACGAGCAGAATACAACTTTCAGGTTCCGGAACTCCCGCTGTATTACCGCCCCCGGAGTGAAGCAGGCTAATCAAACCCTGGACGTCGGCAACTGATATCACACCATCGTGATTGGTATCAAAAATATCGAGCATGTCGAAGGAGTCAAAACTGTGGCTGGATTGATACAGGCTCAAGTTCGTTAAGGCACTTTCCATTGCCACAATGTCCGCTGCATCGACGTGAGAGTTCTGTGTGACATCGCCTAGCAGCAATTGAGTGGTCAAGGCGGGAACCACTTCTCCCGGGTTTGCACTGGAGTAAACGGCACCCGTCAAGTAGCCTGTAAAATGAATGTCCGCCAGTTGTGTGGAATTCAGACCGGAAGAATTGGCGCCAACGATTAACTGATCGGTATCTGAAGCGCTTCCCGTAACCGGAGTGCCGTTCCAATTGCTCACTCGCAAAAATGGGCTGCCGGTCCAAATACCGTTGCTGTTGGCGAATTTAACGATTGAAGAGCCATTGCCTAAATCGATCGCAGAATTGGCAGTCAACTTGAGCGTGGCACTGGTTCCCGTAAAGTCTTCGCTATTGCCGCTCGTACCCAGCGTTCCGCCAGACAATATGACCTGCGTCGTGGTACTGATCTGATTGCCCTGGGTTAGCAGTAAGGTGCCTTGGTTAATGGTCGTCGTACCGGAGTAAGCCTGCGTAGCGGACAAGGATGCAGTGCCCGTACCTGTTTTGACAAGGCTGGCGGGGCCAGTGATTTGGGCATTGGTGAATCCGCCGTTGACAACCGTTCCTTGATTGATTGTTACTGTCTGACTGTTACTGACCGTGGCGATGCTCGGCACCTGAGAGATGCCGTCGGTATTCGCGATCAAGTTACCCGCGTTCAGCAAGATGTTTCCGCTGTAGCCGGAATTGTTCCCGGTCAACGTCAAACTTCCGGCACCAACTTTCGTAATTGGAGCGGAGCCAGTCAAATTACCCGCGATGACGATATTATGTGCTGTCGGGCTGACTTGGCCGTCGTCTGCTTCAATCGTTAAGCCGCCGCTTGCCGGAGTGCCCACAGTGACGGCGACTCCCGGCGACATTGACCAATCGGCGGTGGCATATAGCGTGCCGTTGTCCAACTCGACCGTTCCTGTAGTTGTCGATCCTGTTGGAACAGTAAGGCCACCAGCGCCCACGTACAATTTGGCACTGGTCGTGTCACCGCTTCCATCCAACAAGACATAGCCGGTTCCCGTGCTGGCGCCGGTGGTTCCAAAGGAAATTCCATAGACATTCGCGGAACCACCCCAAACTAAGAATTCACCGTTATTAACAGCACCGTTGACGGCCGAAAGAACCACGCCGCTGGTGGTGTCCGTCGAAGTGAACGAACCAGAGGTAATTGACAAAATGCTATAGCGGCCGGAGCCGGGAGAGGCCACGTCGCCAATCAACACAGGCCCGCCAACCGTCAAGCTGCCCCCGTCAACTCGAGCGCTGGCCGATGAATTGCCCGAGCCAAGCAACAAGGAACCGGCGATATTTGCCGTGCTTCCCGTCACAACCAAGCCACTCGTCGATGAAACCGCAGCAGCGCCGCTGGCCGAAGTTATTTGTGTCGTGTAGGGATTACTACGTTGAATCGTGATGCTAGCGGCTGAGAACGGACCGTTTTCGACCTTAATCAAACTGCCATCGGTTCCATTCGAGGTGATCGTTAGTCCGCCATTGAATGCCGCTGAGCCGCTGACCAAATCGAACGTACCTGTATCGGGTCCCAGAGTAGAACCCAACGCGGCAGTCAGCGAACCGCCGTTCACGATCAACTTGGAGTTGCCGCCGACCGTGACGGACCCGGCATTGGTAATCGACCCGGTCGAGTTGATTTGCAGCGTGCCAGAACCATTGACAGTCGTGCTCACGTAGTTGTTGGCGGCAGTCAGCTGCATCAGGCCGGTGCCGGTTTTGGTGAGCGAACCGCTGACAAAATTGGCTGATGCTGTTGCCACAGCGGTGGCGTTGGCAGACATGGTAATGGTAGTGCCGGCTATGTTCGTAATCGTTGTTCCGGCCGGCACATTTGGGTTACCCGTAATTAATTGGCCGATAAACAATCCCGTGGCATTGTCAACTGTGGCGGTATTTGCCGTTCCGCCGGTGGTGTTCGTCGTTAAATTGGCCGAAATCGTAGCCGGAGAAGATAGTGAACCGGTATAGGTCGTGGGTTGGTTGTTGGCGCCCACGGTCAGTGTCAATGGGACGCCATTTGAGGCTAGCGTTAAGTTTTGGCTTCCCTTAAGTCCCCCCAAGGTTGCCGCCGTTAACGTCCCAAAGCTAATTGTGCCGCCTTGGTTGTTGTAATTCAGCGTGCTGCCTTGGAGCGCCGCGCTGTTTCCCAGCGTCAAAGTGCCACCATTAAGAACAGTATCGCCGCCGAAGGAATTCGTGCCGTTTAACGTGGGGGTTCCGCCCGTCACAGTCAACGTTCCTGTGGATCCGCTGATGTTCCCATTCACTGCGAACGTGGGATTTGTGTTGTACAGCACCAAAGCGCCATTGTTGACAATATTGCCCGCGACCGAACCGGCGGTTGTGTTGTCACCCAATTGCAATGTGCCATTGCTGATGGTCGTATTTCCGGTATAAGAACTGTTGCCGGTCAATTTCAACGTGCCGTTGCCTTGCTTGGTGAGTGCGCCTGTGCCGACACCCGTCTGACTGACGGAGCCCGACAGAGTCATGGTGTTGGCCTGCGTGTCGACGATCAATGCGGCCCCGCCAGTAATCACCGCGTTATTGGCCAGCGACAAACCTGCAGCACCGGATTGCAAGGTTGCAGTTCCCGTGACAGCCAAGTTTCCGGCAGCCAAGGCGGTATTGTTGCCGACCTGAATGGCGCCGCTTTGCAGTGTGGTGCCCGTGCTACCGGCCGTTGGTCCGTAACTGTTGGCGGTACCTAGTACTAAGGTGCCTGAACCAGACTTCGTGACCGTGCCGGCGCCTTGAACAGCTCCTGATACGGTCAGAGTGTCGCTACTGCCGGCAACGTTCACTTGCGTGGAGCCGTTCAACGTCACGCCGGCGGTAATCGCCTGTGTGCCTGCGATCGAAACCGTCGCCGGGAGGGCGCCGTTGTCGATAATCAAGCTGCCGCCGCTTCCCGCTTGAATGGTGTACGATTCTCCATTGGGATTGCTCATGGTCAGCGTACCGACGGTTTTACTTCCATTCAGGCTGATTATGCGGGAAAGATTGGTGTGCGTAGAGGCATCACCGGCAAAGATCGCCGTCGCTCCCTGAGCATTAGGAAGGGAACCAGCGACCGGAGTGGTGGACCAATTCCCGGTCGAATCCCAGCCAGAACTGCCATCGGTAATCCATTTGCCTGTAATCGTCGGCGTACCAGTAATGTCTAAGGTGATGGCGCTACCAGTATCATGGAACGTGTACGAAAGGCCGCTCACCGGGTTAGCGACCGAGAGGATCGAGTTGAGGGCGCCACCCAACGTATCCGTACCGGTGTAGTTGATCAGTTGCAAACCTGTCGCGTCTGTCGTGTAACCATTGAGAGTTCCCACGGCGTACAAATTGAACTTGCCGCCGTTGATCGTCAGGCCGCCTGATCCCTGGACGATGATCTTGTCATTGCCGGACGGGACACCCAACGTGTCGGCAAATTCGTAGTCATAAATCGAGCCAGTGGCCATGTTCAGGCCGCCAGAAATTGTAAGCGTGCCAACGCTAGAACCCGGCGCGATGTGACTGCCCGGATTGACTCCGACCTGCCCGGACGTGTTAACCGAACCTGTAACCGTGCCATTGCCAGCCAATGTCTGAGTGGGACCCAATGCAATGGTGCTGTTGGTCAAACCCGTAACATCAAGGAAGGCACTGGCGGCAATCGTGATTTTGGAAGTGGATGGAATGCTATTGGTGGAAGCGGACGTGGGGACTAGCGCAAGTGTACCACCGCTGACCGTGGTTGTTCCGGAATAGGTGTTGCTCGGATTGGTCAATTGCCAAACGTTTGTGCTGGCTCCAGACTTAACGACACTGACCGTGCCGCCGGCGCCATCCAGAATTTGTCCGGCAAACTGGTTGTTGATTCCCGACCCGCTCGTGCCGGTGAAGGTTAGCGTTCGATTTGCGGCGCTGCCTGCCAAGGCACTGTCCGCAACCACTGGGGCGGTATTGCTAAAAACTAATGCGCCGGCGCCGGAGGCATCCAATCCGCCTCCGTTAGTCGTAAGTGTGAATGAGCGATCAGTGGTAGCTCCGGTTCCAGTGTATTGTAAAGTGCCGCCGTCCAGGACCAGTGCAGGAGCGGCATAGCTGGAAGCGCCAATGCCGCTGGCGCTGTTGCCGGTCGCTAAATACGGTGTGCTTAAAATGCCGCCGCTAATGATCGTTGCTCCTCCATAGTTGTTTGTGCTGCCACTGAGAATCAAAGTTCCTGAGCCGGTCTTGACCAAGGGACCAAATTGGTTGGTGACAGCAGTGCTCACTAGGCCGTCGATCTGCAACGTAGTGCCCGGGTCTACGTTGAAGGTACCGCCGCCGCCGCCAATGGTCACGGCACGATCGTTGGTGCCGGCGGTGCCGTTAAATAGCCCAAACGAAGTGCCACCCGTGGCCTCCAACGTACCGCCGTTGAGTGCCACCGCGGCGCCGATGGTTTGATTACCAAGATTTCCATTGGAACTGATCGCCAAAGTACCGCCGTTGACGTACGTCACGCCCGTGTAGCTGTTCGGGGCGGTAAGCGTCAATTTTCCGGCGCCGGCTTTGGTAAGCGCCGTGGCGCTGGTATTGTCGGCAATGGTTGAATTGATGGTTAAATTCGTGGACGTGGACGAAGTGGCGCCGAGCTGCTGGACAATCAAGCTTGAGCTGGCAGCGCCTTCGAGCGTACCGTTATTGATCGAATAGTCGTTCGATCCGCTAAACAACAAGCCGCCACCAGACAACACCAAAGTGTTTCCGGAGCCGAGATCCAAAGTCTGGCCGCTGCCCGTGGACGCGGCCTTGAGCGTATAGGTGCTAGTTGTGGAACTCGCGGGCGTAATGGCGCCGCTGCCGGAGACGATTGAATTATTTGTGTCCGTGCCGCTACCGCTAGTGTTCAGCGCTGTGTAGCCCGCAGGCGCCAATCCCGAAAGCGTATAGTTTGTGCCCGAAGTGGTCGTGGTGGTTGCCCAATCAGTCCCGTAAGTAATACGCGGACTATAAATGCCATTCACCAGGGTTGCGTTGGTCGAAGTGGTCGTAATCGTCACACTTCCGCTGCCAATGGAAGCCGAAGCCGGCTGGATATTCAGCGCGCCACCCAAAGTGGTGGCAGTCAAGGTTCCCATCGTGAGCGTGGTTCCCGTGCCTCCATTGGGATCGACAATTAGCACGCCGCCGCCGGCATTCTCGGTCACGTTGGCCACGGTCTGCGTGGTTGCGCCTGAACTCTTTCCCGTAAACAGCATGGTGCCGCCGCCAAAAGCAAGTTGTGAATTCACTGGCACGAAGCCAGTAGGCAGTGCGGTCTCGTCAAATTTGAGCACACCACCGTTGGCAGAATAAACATCGACGGTGGTGGTTCCGGAAGGCGTTGGGTACGCGATTCCGCTGGCATCGGTCAGCGACAGCGAGCCGACGCCAACTTTAGTGATGCTCAAAGCATTAAAATAAGTTGTGCCTGCACCGCTGCCGGACCCGTAACCAAGTTCATCAGCATACACGTTGTTCCCATTGGCGCTTCCAATAATATAAATTGCATTTTGTGTGGTCGTGGCGGTTACCGTGGTGGAAGTGGAATTGAGAAATGCCTGCGCCAAAGTGGTTTGGCCAGCTGACCCCGCGACACCACCCAAAACCCAGGTTCGGCTGGCGCCGTTAGTATACAGGCCGCCGTTGGCGGAAGCGGACGTTTTGGTATTGAAGTCAATCGTCGTAAACGGAGCGGAAATGGTCCCAGTGTTGCGGATGCCAAAGGATGTCGTGCCGACATTGGTCCCGCTGCCGGCCCCCCACTCAATTGTGCCGCCGTAGTTGGCAAAGATCGCCGTTGATGGGTTATTGAAGTTGCTTGTCCCAGAATTAAAATTCAAAATTCCATTTCCGATAATTACGCCTGCGAAATTAGCACCAGAAAATGAAGCCGTAGCGCCCGCGGTAAATCCCGAACCAGAATACACGGAGTAGAAAATATCGCTGCTGGCTAATGTTTGATTCGAAGTGACGATGGACCCCGCATTCATAATAAAGCTATTGGTACCGGCAACAGCCCCATTGACGGTCAACACGCCACCATTGTTAACGGTGTAGGTGCCGCCGCTGGTGGTCGCTACGCCAATCGTTGCCACGCCGCCGTTGACCGTACCCCCGGCGAGCGACGATTGGGTAACGTTGGTGAAATTGAGCGCGCCAGCATTCAGCGTAAAGCTGCTAAAGCCTGTGGGCGTGGTGACATTCATGGTTCCGGCATTGACGGTGAGGTTACCGGAGATGTTTTCGGGAACTGTGTAAGTGGTGCTGACCGTTCCGGCAACTGTCGCGGCCTGGGAAAGAGTAATGGTGGTGCCGCTAATCGCGGTGATGGTGGTGCCGGCAGGGATGTCGGCGTTGTTGTAAATCGTCTCTCCCACAAACAGACCCGCGGCGCTGGCGACCGTGGCAGTGGTGGGAGTTACCAAATTTGTGGTGGTGTTGGTGGCTGTAGCGCCGCCCAGGTTCAGTGTTCCGGCCCCGGCCTTAATCAGGCCCTGAGAACCATTGATAATCATTTGCAGCGTGGCGGTTTGATTATTGACCGTGATCGTCGGCGTTCCGGAGGAAGTTTGCAGCGTGAGGATGTTATTGGGAACATCGGTGGTCAAACCGGTCGCTGTCGATGGATCGATGATCCAGTTGAAGTTCGGGGTAGTGTCGCCGAAGACCATGGACCCAAGCGTATACGGGCCGTTGAAGATTACGGTGTTGTTCGCCGTAATATCGAGCGTGCTGAAATCCGCCGTGGCGCCGACACCGCTGGCGATATTGCCGCTTTGCCAATTGCCCGAGACGTTCCAAAGTCCGCCGGTCGCGGCATCAATCCAGGTGCCATTGGTCTGTGCCCATCCCACAGACACGGATAGAAGAATTGCTGTAACGATTGCAGTTAGGAAGGCACGATAACTCAAAGCACGTAGACTCATGATTTGCTCCCCGTGAACGGTACGTTGGATACAGACCTAGGATCAACGACCAGCAATATCCCACGCTTCCAAGCGATGCATTCTGTGCAGTTGAGCATCGCTTAGACGCCTTACACTCCCAAGAAGATTAGTTCCCCTCGTCCCGGCCCTGTTCAGACTAGCGATAACCGTCAATTTCTAACCCATCGAACACTGGATTCGTCCGATCGCAATCAATTTGCTCTTGGGTTGTTAACCGCCTTTGATATGCACGGCTAAGGGAGTTCGCCCTGCCTTGGCTAACGATCAGCCGTATAGCGGAATCCCCCGACAAGAGATAACGTTCTAACTTAGTCAGAGAGAGCGTTGTGACCATGCTTTAGCTTAAGCATCTCATGCGCATTCTTGCGTTTTTGGCGGATACGCCCACAATTGGGTCATAATGACTCTGCGCGTCAGGGACTTAAATTGCTTGGCGATACGACACCTCTCCAGGTCGAAATTGCATTGTTCAATCCCGACCCAGAGAAGACCGGAATTTGCCGTCCGGCCCTGAGGCTAAACTGTTCATCGAGTTGACGCCATTGTCATAGAGTGGAAGGCGTCGAAGACAATTAGAAGCACACCAGCGATCAGGCTGAGATGATGCCCAGGAGAGATTGCAGCGCAGCAAAGCAAGCGGCACTATTTTAGTGCCGATGCGTCAGCTAGAGGCATACGGATTCCTTGTCGCTGTTCCAGAAGCGCATTGAGAGAATTCCAAATCTCGTGGCAAGCGTGCTGCTCCTCCGCGGTCAACTTGGCGAGTTCGCTCGAATCGCGCAAAACGGCTAGTTGTGGATCTGCTAAGCACCTAACGAGGTATCGGTGAGCAAGCAATTGGGTTGCCGCCGTATCGGAGTTCATTGCAAACTCCCAATAGACAAGGCTGTCATGCAGCCATTCTCGCGCCTGATTGCGCCACTGCAGGCGATCTTCTGCGCCTAGCTTTTCGGAGTCTTCCCCAGGCTTGCTTCCTGCTTGTGCTGCAGCGCAAGCGGCGAGATAGCGATTGCGCATTCCAGGCTCATCGACGATTTGCGGATGATCGGCCAGGGCCTTGGCGTACAGCCGAGCCGCCGCCACGTATTGATGTTTGAGGTAACAAAGTTCGGCATAGAGCATGGTTTCGGAGCGATCGCGAGGTTGGTAAACGCCTTCTGCGACTGCGGACACTCGAGACTCCAGTGCCAGAAAGCTTTGAGAGCGATCCAGGCGAATTCTCATGCGGTCAAAAGCTGCATCATCATTGCTAGGAATACTAAGTCCCCGGCGGCTGATATCACATGCGTTCTCAAAATCGCCATCGAAGCAATAAGCCTCTCCTAAAGCGTCATAAATCCGAGTCAAAGCGGGCTTCAGGAAAAGTGCCTGAGAATATTCGTCGATCGCTTGGCTGATCGAGCGCTTGCAAAAATAGGCATCGCCCAAGTTGTAATGTGGCTTGATGTATCCAGGATTGACGCAAATGGATTGACGAAATTGCGTGATGGCATCGTCCAAACGTCCTGCCGAAAACAGCGCACGCCCCTTATCGTCGTAGGCTTGAGACAACTCTGGATTAAGTCGGATCGCTTCATTGTAGTGTGCTATCGCGTCATTCAACTGATATTTTCTCTGATAGGCATTCCCTAGGACATAATGTCCCCAATCATAGTCGGGGTCGATCTTAAGCGCGCATTCAAACTGCTCAATAGCATCATCGCATCGGTTCTCCGCCAAGAGCAGGCTTCCTAAGTCGACATAGGCCCAGGCATCGTTAGGGTCCATTTGGATCGCCTGCCTATACGTTTGAATGGCTTCGTCCATTCGGCCTTGCCAGCGCAGCGCATTTCCTAGGTTGTTATATACTGCAGGTGTCCCAGGACGAATCGCCAGTGCCGCTTGAAAAAACCTGGCCGCATCTGGAGACTTTTTTTTATTGAGCATCATACCCAGCTCATAGTTGGCCCAAAAATCAGCGGGAAATTGCTCTTGGATTTGCTTTAGAAAATGCGTGGCATCACCTCCGCCCGAATAAACTCGCTCGCCAAGTGCGACTAACAAGGGTACAGAATTCTCGCCGTCTGGCACCGAGCGAATTAAGGCTAATTGCGCTTCACGATCGCTCCAAGTAGTTGGATCGCGGACGAGGTCGCGCCATGGATCAGGATCCACACGTCGGGCCACGGTCATCAAGCAAATCTGCCGTTTGCGGTCGACTAAACACGCAGCCCAATCGTCCAATGCCGCCAAGAGCGCTGTGCATGCCGGTGACGCTTTAATGTTTGCGGCCAGCAGGTCTGGGTCCGAGTGAAAGACGTCTAACCCAGTCTCCTTAAAAGCAGCCTCATACTCCTTAGCTGCACGAGCATTGTTAAAGGGTCCCAATATGACGTCTGCACGATTTAGCCGAATCTGTGCGATTCGTGCGGAGAGTGCGTGTGCGCGCCGGGCGGCGTCTAATTGGTCAAACCAGCGGCGCAATTCAATCGGGCCGTCACTCCCCAGACGATCTCGCACGCGTTCCAGTCGAAGATTTGCTTGTGACCAGTCGGCTTGTTGCTGTAAATGGGTCACGATGCGCAAGTCCTCGTCCAGTTGGTGGACACGTTCCGCTTGTCGCCATTCGGATCGGACGCAAGCTGCGGCGATTGCAACCATTACCAGCAAGCCCGCAATAAATATTCCCGCATGAACAGGTTTCCGCCGCCCCCACCGGAGAAGCCGATGCATGGGCCCGATGGGACGCGCAGCGATTGGCTGATGTCTTCGAAACCTAGTCAGATCTGCCGCAAGGGCCTCAGCGGACGAGTAGCGCAGCTGTGGATTTTTTTCCAAGCATTTTGCACAAATCGTTTCGAGGTCGCGTGGAACTTTGGGCACCAATCTGGCAATTGGGACGGCCTCATGATGAACCACCTGGAGCAATGTATCGATTGCTGTCGCGCCTTGAAACGGTGGTCTGCCTGCGAGCAACTCGTAAAGGATCGCGCCTAAAGAGTAGATATCGGCAGCCGTTCCCGGCGCGTCTGAGCTTCCGCTGCGGCGAACCTGCTCTGGTGCGACATACGACGGAGTTCCCAGAATTGCGCCAGGCTGCGTCGTCAGTGCGCTCGCGCAGTTCGTACCTGGCAGCATCTTGGCGAGACCAAAATCCGCAATTTTAATCTCATAGTCAAATGCCTCAATTTCTCTGCCCAAATGAGCAGGCTGCGTGTTCTCAGTGCGCGATTTGTTCCCAATCAGAATATTTGAGGGCTTAAGGTCACGGTGCACAACGCCATTTTGGTGCGCAAAATACACCGCTTTAGCCAAGCACTCAACGATTGCTGCGGATTCCTGCGGAGCCTGAGGCATTCCTCTGGTCCATTGGGCCAGATTTTGTCCTTCGACGAACTCAAGGCACAGGTACCGGAAGCCAGATTGCTCGCCGGCATCATACACTTCAACGATATTCGGATGCCGCAAGCGAGCGATGGCTAGCGCTTCGATTTGAAATCGCTGACGGTCATCGCACGACAAAAGGTCCGGCAAAATAACCTTCAGTGCGACCAGTCGATTTAGGCAAAGCTGATGTGCTTTGTAAACTTTGGCCGCGGCGCCAGAGCCAAGTTCTCCAAGGATTTCAAACCCCGCAATCGATGGAAGCTCCTTTTTCTGGGCACCAGACCCTGCACTGTTTGCCTCCTCACTCCAACCTGAAAGAGCATCTTGTGCCATTTGCTCGAACCTATCATTGCTTCGTGTACTCTCGGCAAAACTTGAACCGATTGCCGCCGACCGAAGTTGCGGCAGGTTAATACCTGCAGAGCTGTTTGTAGATTCTTCGAGCCGGATTTGGCAACTCGGGCATATTTCAACATGAGCTTCGATTGACGAACGCTCCGCGATTGGCAATGCTTCAAATATCAAAAGCTCAAGCGTCGCTCCTGAGGGACATGAATTCATAGATGTACCCGCTCTTTAGCTTTCGGCATTTATTACCGATGGACCTGCTCCAGCTCTTTTACCACTTGAGTAAGCATGCGTTGCACTTTGAATCGAGCTACAAATACCGTTCCAACCTTCATGCTGAGTTGTTGAGCAGTTTCTGCTCCCGATTTTCCGTCGATGGCTAGTAAGTAAAATGCGTCCCACGTTCGCGGTTCTACCCGCAGTCGCACACGCGCTATGGCTTCTCGGAGCAGTTCTTCGTCTACCGCATCGTTGATACGTCGTTGAAGGTCGTCCCGAGCTTCGATTGTGAGGATTCGATTGTATACAACTTCGTCGCCGCTTCCTTGTCCAGCCCTACTTTGTTTATTCAGATAGTTCAGCCACGCGTGGCGAGTAAGTGTTTTCAGCCAAGCGCGAAAGCAGCTGTTGGGATTGTAATGGAATCTGCGTAGCCGCTTGACGAGATCAGACAAGACGCTTTGCGTCACATCGAGCGCATCGGCATCCTGCAATCCCCAAGCGCGCGACCACGCGTAAATCTTACGGCTATAGCAGGCAGCAAATTCTTTCCAAGCGGCAGGGTCGGTCGGTGCGTTCCGGAGACGGTTTAATAAACTGACACGCGTGCGTGAATCTTTCGTGCAATGCATCGCTATCACTCGCCTCCCGCAGGAAATGCCTCCTGCTGTGGAACTAAACGCTAATCTGTGATCGGCGCGTCGATTTTAAAAAGAAGATCCATGGTTGGCAAATTTCGCTGTTTGGCATGCCTGACTATAACACAGATTGAATGATTGTCGTTTTCACCAAACAATGCTGGTGTTGCTCAGTATCCCTTGTCTAAAACTCGATGAGCAATTTGCGAAAAATCTTTGCTATTAACAAGATACAGTCGGATTGATCCCTCGACAGAGCAAGGATTTTTCAATCTTGAACTGTCAGGTAGTCAACTGGACGCATCCATTTCGGCAGCCGCTGGCACCCGCGATTCTTGTTCACGTCATGGGATTTCCCAAAAAATTTCCCCGCGCGCTGTAAAGTCCAACGGCCTCAGCCCCTACTAACCTACGGTGGTGCGCGCCCTGCTACCCAGTAAACGCGCCAGTTAATTCCGAACGCCCTGATCCCGATTTACAAGCCCTTAACGCAATCGGTTGCGATTTAGGGGCATCAAAATTCACGTGTTATTTGTTCGGATGTTACAAG
>DATJYL010000168.1 GCA_035499655.1 Pirellulales bacterium | reverse complement strand
TGGATTCGATGGCGCTGTACCGCGGCATGGATATCGGCACCGCCAAGCCCACGGCGGAAGAGCGGCAGGGGGTACCGCATCATTTGATCGACGTGCTCAATCCGAATGAAGAGTTCAGCGTCGCTCAGTATCTGGAAGCGGCCAAAAGGGCCGTAGCCGACATTGCAGCGCGCGGCAAGCAAGTGCTGTTTGTCGGCGGTACGGCATTGTATTTGAAAGCGCTTTTGCGCGGATTATTCAGCGGCCCGCCGGCCGATTGGAAACTGCGCCGCGAATTGGAAGAAATCGCGCGCGTCGAGGGCGCCGAAGCGCTGCATCGGCGATTGCAAGCAGTCGATGCTCCGGCGGCGGCGAAGTTGCACCCCAACGACGTGCGGCGGATTATTCGCGCGCTGGAAGTGCAGCACACCACCGGCCAGCCGATCAGCCAGATGCAAAATCAGTTCGATCAAGCCCGACCAGCCAGCGAGTGCCGTGTGTTTGTCCTCGATTGGCCGCGCGAACAGTTGGAAATGCGAATCCGTCAGCGGGTTGATGAAATGTTCCGAGCGGGCCTCGTTGACGAAGTGCGGCAGATTCAGGGTTCAGGCTTCAGGGTGCAGGCGGCCGAGCTGTTTAGCCGCCGTCCCCAGACGGCAAAATCGCCATCGGCTTTCGGCCGCACGGCGAGCCAAGCCGTGGGCTACAAAGAAGTGCTAGAATTCCTTCACGGCCAGCGCGATTTGCCGGCCACGATCGAACTCGTCAAACTCCGCACCCGGCAGTTTGCCAAGCGGCAACTGACATGGTTTCGCAGTTTGAGCGAATGCCGCTGGATTGCCGTGAGTGAGCCGCTGCATCCTGAGGCAACGGCTCGGAAGATTATGGCGCTGGCTGCAAATCCGGCAGCATAAAGCCGCGGCTTTACCGGCGGAAACGAACCTTTCGCCAAACGCCCCGTCGATTTAGAATGGCCAGTTCGATTTTCTTACCGTCTTTTGGAAGGATCAACGCTTGTATCGCACACACACTTGCGGCGAACTTCGGGCCAGCCACGTCGGCCAAACGATCACGCTTTGCGGCTGGGTCGACACGTACCGTGACCATCAAGGCGTGCTGTTCATCGACTTGCGCGATCGTTACGGAAAAGCACAAGTGGTCGTCTCGCCAGAAAGCGGAGCCGAAAATCTGGAGTTGGCCAAAAACATTCGCTGCGAATGGGTGTTGAAAGTCACCGGCCATGTGGCTCGGCGGCCCGAAGGCGCGGCCAATCCAAAATTAGCCACCGGCGAAATTGAAGTGCGGGTGGAAAAGCTCGTCGTACTCAACCGCTCCGCCACGCCGCCGTTTTTGCCCACTGCCCAAGATTTACCTGGAGAAGATTTGCGGTTGAAATATCGCTTTCTCGATCTGCGGCGGCCGGAAATGCAACGCATCCTGGAGTTGCGGCACCGCATCATCAAGAGCATGCGCGACTATTTCGACGAGCAAGGCTTCCTCGACATCGAAACACCGGTCCTCGGCCGCAGCACGCCGGAAGGGGCCCGCGATTATCTCGTGCCCAGCCGCATTCAGCACGGCACGTTTTACGCGCTGCCCCAATCGCCGCAACTTTACAAACAAATTCTGATGGTCGCCGGCTACGACCGTTACGTGCAGGTGGCCCGTTGTTTTCGTGACGAAGACTTGCGTGCCGATCGCCAGCCGGAATTTACGCAGTTGGATTTGGAAATGTCGTTCGTACAAGCTGACGACGTCATCGGCATCATCGACGGATTGGTTGCCAAGGTTGCAAAAGCAGTGCTGGGGCTAGATGTGCAACTGCCGCTTCCGCGTATGACGTACGACGAAGCCATGCAGCGCTTCGGGCACGATGCGCCCGATTTACGTTTTGGATTGGAAATTGTCGACGTGACCGATTTGGCCCGCGAGGCGGAGTTTCGCGTGTTTCGTGCGGCCGCCGACAGTGGCCAGCAGGTTCGCGGAATCAACGCCAAAGGCGCGGCGGCAAAATACTCCCGGAAAGACATCGACGAATTGACCGCATCAATCTGCCAGGTTTCCGGCGCGAAAGGCCTGGCCTGGTTCAAAGTGGAAGAGGGCGCCGGCGCGCCGGGTTTGGCCTCGCCCATCGCCAAAAATTTTTCCCCCGCGCTGCTGACAAAAATCGCCCAGCGCATGCAGGCTCAGCCCGGCGACTTTTTGCTATTTGTAGCCGATTCGTTCGAGACTTGCTGCAAAGCACTGCATAACCTTCGCAAACGCCTGGGCGAGGAGTTAAAGCTGTACGACCCTGCGGCGATGCACTTTTCCTGGGTCGTGGAATTTCCCATGTTCGCCTGGGACGCGGAAGAAAAAACGTGGGCGGCGATGCACCATCCGTTCACGGCGCCACGGCCGCAAGATGCGGCACTGTTGAAATCCGAGCCGGGTAAGTGCCGCGCCCAGGCATACGACTTGGTGATCAACGGTTCCGAAGCCGGCGGCGGCACCATCCGAATTCACGATCAACAATTGCAGCAAGAAGTATTTGCACTGTTGGGAATCGATGCGGAAACGGCCCGCCAGCGGTTTGGATTTTTGCTCGACGCCCTGCAATTCGGTGCACCGCCGCACGGGGGCATTGCGCTGGGCATCGATCGTTGGGTGATGCTGTTTGGCGGTTTGAACAACATCCGCGATTGCATGGCCTTCCCCAAAACGCAAAAGGCGACCGATTTGATGACCGACGCCCCGAACACGGTCGACGCCAAGCAGCTCAAGGAGTTGGGAATCACCATTGCGAAGTGAATCGGCGGTGGCGCGCCGTGCCTCCAAGCCATAACATTTTACGCGAGTTCGTTTGTCGGGCGGTTAGCTCAATTGGTCAGAGCGTCTGGTTTACACCCAGGAGGTTACAGGTTCGAGTCCTGTACCGCCCACTGCTTTACGATGTTTGAGGCCTGGAAACTGATATTGTTAGTGGCTACGGACCATGCGAACATTCTGTTGTGTTGTGCCACCTCTAAAGGTATAGGAAATATCCATGAAACGCTTGCTTGCCAAAATTGAAGAACAGCGATGGGGTCTTACTATCGGCGTTCTATCAACTGCCGTGACTTTCGGGGTATGGATTTGGTTAAAGTCCGTCAATTGGAATATTGTTCAAGCGAATTATCAATACTACGCTGCGGCAATTCGGGCCGGAGCAACACGCAGCATTGAGGTTCCAGCCTGGGTAATTGTTATGGCACTGCCGCTCGCTGGGGTCACTGTTGCGGGAATTTTGCAATTTCTCGTTAGTCGACTTTTGGGCCGCATGCGGCGATGGGTTACTATTCGTCAGTAAACAACCTCGCCACTTTCCCGTTGGAATGCTTGCGGCCGCCTAATTGCGCAACAGTTCGGCGCTGTGTTGGTGTTATGTCGTAAACTTTTTCGGAGCAAGAGCCATAGCCTGAATCCGTTGCTAACAGCACATCGTGCCAATAGATCGGCGGATTTTATGTCCGACGCGGCGACACCAGCGACATTTCGTCCGTACCAATCCAAAGGCTGGTTATTGAGCCTCGTCGGAATGGGCATGCTGCTCGTGGCGATTTTTCTGGCGTGGGTGTTCACCGGCGCGGAAAAACAGCCGTTCGATTTGGCACGGGCCATTGCCGCGACCATTTGGGTCATCATCGATCCGCTGGGCCTCGTCGGTTTGTGGTTTTTAAGCGTGGGGATCGGCATTTGGCAAGCGTACGTCACGATCAGCGACGACGGCCTGCAGATATATGGCCACCAGTTTTCGATGTGGTCGCTGCGGCGGATGCGGCGGACAAAACTCGCGTGGAGCGAAGTGGCCGGCGTTCAACCGTTTTCGGTGACCAACATGTACGCGCCCGGCGGAAGGCAGCAAGAATATATCGTGTACACTTCCGAGGGGAAGTTTGTGTTTCCGGAAATGCTGTGGCCCGACGCCCAGCAAATTGCCGAACAGATTTCCCAAAACACTGGCAAAGCTATTGGCGATTTGTCAGCCATCGCCGAGCCGGCGGTCGGCAGCCGGCCCAGCGACCGCAGAACCATTCGCTTGATGCACGGCATTGGCTGGTTTGCTCTTGCGGCGGGATTGATTTTTCTTCCGCTCAGCGTGCTGGCCATCGTGGGCGGGTCGCCGGTCGGATCGATGGCGCCGGTGTGGATGATGTCGGCCATTTTGATTATCGCTGGAATCTCGCTGCGGCACTTCAGCATGACGTGATGCTCGCCTCGGCTACGGTGGATTCTGCACAGCCGCTTTGTTTCGACGCCGCAGCGCGGTGATTGCCAAGCCGACGACAAATCCGAGAGGCGCTCCGATGAATGCGCCTTTTTCAGCGGCTGCGCCACGGGCTTGCTTGTTTTCCACCAAGATTTTGATCTGCTCCCTCCCAGCTTCAAGGGATTGCTCTTTTTGCTCCGTGGTCATGTCGTTCGACCAATTCGGCTCGGGCGGGACAAGTTGCTGGCTTGCGGTGGCGTAGCCGACCAGAAATCCGCCGCCAGCGAAAATCGCAGTCAGCACGAGAATTGTGAGAATGCTTTTCATACGTAGCCCCTGTTGAAAACATTGCCCCGTCAGGCGTGGGAAGAGTGATGCGAAAGAAACAATGGATTTGAATGCCATTGTAATGCACCACAGAACCCGATGAAATCCGTTCGTCGCTAGCGGTTGGCGCAAATGCCGCGCCACTAGGCCGTAATCATCTGGCGGATAGAATTGATTGGCCCCCATAATTCGGAACGTCGCTATGCCCAACGAAGTGTTCATTGTCGCTCGCGCACGCACTCCCATCGGAGCGTTGGGCGGCGCGCTGGCGACGGTGCCGGCGCCGCAATTGGGGGCCGTGTGCATCGAAGCTGTAGTGCAGCGGGCAGGCGTACCGTCGAACCGAATCGACGAAGTCATCATGGGCAACGTGGTCAGCGCCGGCCTGGGCCAAAATCCGGCACGCCAGGCGGCGCTCAAGGCCGGTTTGCCTGCCAGCGTGGGCGCCACCACGGTCAACAAAGTTTGCGGGTCCGGTCTGAAGGCGGTGATGTTGGGGGCGCAGGCCATTCAATTGGGCGAGGCGCAAATTGTCGTAGCCGGTGGGATGGAAAGCATGAGTTTGGCCCCGTATTTGTTGCCGCACGCCCGGGCAGGGTACCGGCTGGGAAATGGCGTGCTGATCGATTCGATGCTGCACGACGGATTGCGCGATGCCTATGGCGACAAGTTGATGGGCATTTACGGCGATCAATGCGCGGCCAAATTCAATTTCACTCGCCAAGAGCAAGATGATTTTGCAGTCCGCAGTTACCGGCGCGCACAACAGGCCATGGCCGACGGTGTGTTCGACGACGAAATTGTGCCCTTGCCGGTGACGATGAAGAAGGGAACCACAATCGTCAGCGTTGATGAAGAGCCGGCACGTTTGGACGAAGCAAAGTTGCGGGCGCTAAGGCCGGCTTTCAGTCCCGAGGGGACGATCACTGCTGCAAACGCTTCCAGCATGAACGACGGGGCGGCGGCGCTGTTGTTGGCATCAGCTGCGGCGTGCAGCAGTTTGGGGTTGAAACGGCAGGTTCGTATTGTGGGTTCGGCTACATTCAGTCACGAGCCGGAGTGGTTTACGACTGCGCCCATCGGCGCAATTCAAAAACTGTTGGCGCAGATGAAATGGACCGTGGCCGACGTCGACTTGTTTGAAATCAACGAAGCCTTCGCCGCCGTGGTGATGGCGGCGGCGAAAGAGTTGAACATTCCCGGCGATAAGCTCAATATTTACGGCGGCTCGGTGGCGCTGGGGCATCCGATAGGCGCGAGCGGCGCGCGGATTCTAGTGACGTTGCTTACCGCTCTGCATCGCACCGGCGGAAAGCGCGGACTCGCCGCGCTTTGCCTTGGTGGCGGCGAGGCCGTAGCGCTGGCGGTGGAAGCTCTCTAAATTCCGCCGAATCTGTCGCTCCAGCGCTCGCTAGTAATTGACCTCGAATTTCGTAAAATACGAAATTGTCATCGCCAACATGCGGTCGCGAGTGCTTTTCGTAGTTGCACCACGGCATCTTAGTCCGCGTAGCTCAACTGGATAGAGCGTCGGCCTCCGGAGCCGAAGGTTACAGGTTCAAATCCTGTCGCGGATATTGTTGGGTTGGAGCGCCCGATGCATCTACCCTTCTGCGACCTGGCGACGTCCGTCGCCCTGGCTCGGTTAGAATCCTTTCCCCAACAGGCACTTTACCATGAGTTGAATTCCCAGGCATGGCCAGCATCTTCGAGGCAATTACCAAGCGCCTGGCTGAGGCGTGGCGAAGCGAGGAGCCTGCGGGCCGCGGCCACTCGTATCGCTGTAGCTGCGGAAGGCCCGTGTTTTTTCGCAATAGCCAATGCCTAGCATGCAAGGCGGCGCTCGGTTACGAACCAGAACTTGCCCAGGTGCGCGCGCTTCAACAGGGCTCGACAGTAGATACTTGGAAACTGCACGGCCAAAAAAAGCCCGCTCCGCTGTGGCGACGGTGCAAAAATTTCCATTCGCCCGCAGGTTGCAATTGGCTGGTTCCTATCGAAGACACGGAATTGTTGTGCATTTCCTGCCGACTCAATCGGACCATTCCACAACTCGATGACCCGGACAATTGCCGTAGGTGGCGGCTGATTGAAAACGCCAAGCGACGGCTCGTAGCGCAATTGCTGATGTTGGGTTTGCCTGTCAAGTCGAAAGTTTCCGAGGATCCGGAACATGGGGTCATGTTCGACTTTTTACGATCGCCCAAAGATGGTCCGCGCGTGCTTACCGGACACGCCAATGGCCTGATCACGTTGAATGTTGAGGAAGCAGACGATTCACAACGGGAGAAAATTCGGCACGAACTGCACGAGCCTTACCGCACGCTGCTGGGACATTTTCGGCATGAAATTGGCCACTATTATTGGGATCGCCTGATCGCAGGAACGCCGTGGCAGGAAAAATTCCGCACCCTGTTTGGCGATGAGCGCCAAGATTATGCGGCGGCACTGAAACGGAATTACCAGCAGGGGCCGCCTGCCGACTGGGCAAACCAACACATCAGTTCTTATGCATCGGTCCATCCGTGGGAAGATTGGGCGGAGTCTTGGGCGCACTATCTGCACGTCGTCGACAGTCTGGACACAGCACTGGGTTACGGATTGCGCGGCGAAGATGTGGAAGCTGCGGTGGAACCGTTCACAGTCAACGATTTGTACGACCCCAAAGCTCCCGATGCGCAGCGTGTGGTGCTGCTGGTGAATTCTTGGGTCCAGCTCACGACTGTCTTAAACGAACTGGCGCGCAGCATGGGACAACATGACTTCTATCCCTTTGTGATGTCGCGGCCGGTCCTGCGCAAAATGCATTTTATTCAAATGGTGGTCAAGGAGGCCCGCGGCGGGAACTCCTTGATTTAAGCGCCTACGGTTTCGGCTCGGCCATCGAGCTGCGCAATTCGATCATCGGCTGTTGGCTGACGCGCAAAAATCCTTCTTGGGGACGATCAAGGTCCACGACCATCCAGATGACAATGGCAAATGTTAGCGCCAACGATAATACAACCGGCGAACGGCGCGCGCCGCTTAGCCCGCTGTGATAGCCCAAGGAACCGAAAGAGAGAATCGCAACCGTAGACAGAACCAACCAAACGGTAATGGGAATTCGGCTACGAATTCCAATCATCAGCCGCTTCGAATGCAGATCGATCAAGTCATTGAGCGACTGAATGAATAAACCGGTCGGAATTGACCGCGTGTCTTTCTCGGCCACGAAGGTGGCTTGTTTCCACAGTTCATCTTGGATTTCCGTCGAGCGGCGAATCCCGGATTCCAACTGGCCTTCTTGCACCGCGGCCAGCCGCACGTCGACATACTCGCGCAGCAGTTGCCGAATTTCGGATTGTTCTGGCTCGGGCAACATTTTTGCGCGCAAAAATGTTGTTCCGATCGCGTTGGCTTCGTCCAACAGGGTTCCGCGCCGGGATTCAAAGCGCGAAGCAGCTAATCCGAACGTGAAGGCCAATAGGAATGCCAGCAACCCAAGCTCTGCGGCGACAATGCCGCCAACGGTGGGCTCTTTCTCGTGTTCGGCGCTGCGATGGCGAATCCCCCCTAGCCGGTGCCCCAATTCCGCACCCAAAAGTGCAGTTGCCAGCGAGCCGACAAATACCGCCCAAAGTGGAACGATGTCAAGGGCCACGGTTGGAATTGACCAGATTAAGGATGTATCGTCCTTGATTGGTTCGGAATCTTTATCTTAGCAATTCCGGGTCTCATTTGCACTAACATTTAGACAGCTGGTGGTGGGCCAATTTGAACATAGCCCGACTGTGTCAGTCGGGAAAAGCGGCTGTCGGAATTTCAACTTGTCCCACCACCCGACAGCTTATGTGCCTCTGAATTCCTTCCAGCTCGTCAGCGTGCTAACCTGAAACTGACATGATCATGTCAGTTTCAAATTCAACTGGAGCGCGTCGCATGCGAAAAGGTACGGGTTCTAGATTCTGTGCGGCAACTATCGCGGCGTTATTTGCCGTTGCGTTCCCCAGTCTACTGGTGCGGGCTGCGGATGGCCTATCCCCTAAGATGATTGGCCAGCTTGTCGCCGAAGACCTCGCCAAAACCATTCCCAAATTGGCGCCATACATTAAACTTCCGCATGGGCCAGACGCTGCGACTACACATGAAGGCGATTAGAATTGCTGCTTGGTATCCAATTCCGCGCGGCAAAAAATGCATTCGATTCATGAAATCTAGTATCACCATCGTGATAGTGCTGTTGTCCGCCTTCCCTGCCCAGGCAGCGACGAAAACGTTCAGCGTTGCCAGCGACGGCAGCGGCGATTTTAAGACTCCGCAGGAAGCCGTGGCCGCGGCGCCCGAAAATACAGCGGATCGCACTGTAATTCGTATCAAGCCCGGCACGTATGAAGGGCAAATGATTGTTCCAAAGGATAAACCGAACTTTGGATTTGTGGGGGAAGATGCTGCCACCACGCTGCTCACTTGGCCGCACAACGTGAAAGATCCCATCGCCCCGGGCGCCGACGGATTCAATCCCGGCGTGCAGATTCTGGGCGATGGCTTTACCGCCGAAAATCTCACTTTTCAAAACACGTCGGGCGACCATGGGCAGGCGTTGGCGCTGCGGGTCGATGCGGATCGCGCGGTTTTCAAAAACTGCCGCATTGTGGGTTGGCAAGATACGCTGATGGTGAACAGCGGACGGCAGTATTTCCAAAACTGTTATATCGCAGGCCGGGTGGATTTTATTTATGGCTCTGCCACCGCCGTGTTCGATCGCTGCGAAATCCACAGCCGCAATGGTGGACACGTTACCGCGGCCAGCACCCCGCAAGATCATCTGTACGGCTTTGTCTTTATAAATTGCCAGCTCACGGGGGACAACATTCCTTGGACGCCCCCCGAGGGCGACACGACAACTTCGGAGCCGCCAAAAAAACCAAACAAGTTTGCCGATCTCGGCCGGCCTTGGCGACCGTATGCAAGCGTGGCTTATATCCACTGTCAAATGGACGACCATATTAAGCCCGAGGGTTGGAATAATTGGGGCCGCGCCGAGAACGAAAAAACCGCCCGCTACGCCGAGTATCAAAGCACAGGCCCGGGCGCCAACCCAGAAAAGCGCGCCGCCTGGACCAAACAACTTACGGACGCAGAAGCGGCGGAGTACACCATTGAAAAAATTCTGGGCGGCTCCGATCATTGGAACCCAGTTATGCAGTGATCATTACAGCTTCAAGCCGCTGCTGCTTAAACCCGCGGACATGCAGAGGTGGCAGGATGCGAAGTTCGGCGTGTGTATGCACAGGGGACTCTTGGCCATGCCCGCAGGGAAAAGCCGGGCTTGAAAGGCGCCGATGCCGATGCAGCGGCTTGCTGGAACGATCACATTTTAGCTGAAGTAGTTTGCGCCCAAACTTCCACACGGCCTGCCATTCAAATGGTCTGCGCGTCCGGGCGTAAATTCACAAATTACTTAGGGTGCTGCACGATATGGGTGCGCGCCAAGTCCACATCCAAACTATCATTGTGCTCTCCTCCTTCACCGTTCGTTGCGCCCACGGCGTGTAACGTTCGGCTGCTGCCGTTGGTAATGCTGGCTCGCTGAGACGATTCACGGGCAAGGTGCTCGCGACGCCGCTGTTCGCCCACGGCCATGACGACTACCGCGGCAACGAGGTCCAGCCCCAAACCAACCGCAAAATTGAACGAAACTCGGGGACTTACCGGCGTGTACGACAAAGTGGGCGGCTGCAATACATGGATGTTCGGTGCCACGGTTAGGCTCTACTGCCGCAGATTACGTCCTGGGACAATCGGCACATTGCCGCGTTTAGGCGGCAGCAATTGCCTCACTGCTTAAAATTGTCCCACCACCCGCTCAAGAGTGCCCCTTCAATTTTGGCCAACGTTTTGCGATAATCAGTTGCTTCCTGGCAAACGCCGCGGTGGGCCGCCATGAGTTCAAGGCCTTTGCTACCTCAGGGGTGTACTGGAATCTTAAAGAGGCAAGTTGCATGTTTCGGAATTTGAGTCCGGCCGCGTTGTGCATTACCGGTCGGCAAAGCGAAATCATCGAACTGTCGTTGTCTTACGGTTTCAAAGGCATCGATCTCGACCTAACCGAGTTTCAACAATCCGTAAAAACCTATGGTTTGCCCCATGCGAGGCGGCTGATCGACAGTGCCCGCCTGAAGCTGGGAACGTTTCGTTTGCCCTTGGTGTGGGACGAAGACGACGAAGCTTATCAATCCAGCCGTGCCGCCGCCGAGGAACTGCTCTCGTTGGCCGCCGAGTTGGGCCTGTCACGCGCCATAACCACCGTGGCGCCGGCAAACGATTTGCGCCCCTATCACGAAAACTTCGAATTTCACCGCCGCCGTCTCGCCGAAATCGGAGAGCTCTTAGCCCCCCGGCACATGAAATTGGGCTTGGAATTCTACTCCGACCCCGATTTACGCAAGGATCGCGCTTTTCAATTCATTCACTCCTTCGATGCCCTGGTCACCTTGGTGGGAATGATTCGCGCGGGCAATGTTGGTATTGTCGCCGATTTGTTCGAATTACATGTCGCCGGCGGCAGTTTTTCTGATATTCACAAACTGGGGGCCGATAAAATCATAAACGTGATTGTCTCCGACGCGCCAGCCGACAAGCCCGCTCCCGATTGCGATAAAAACGATCGGCTGATGGTGGCAGAAACCGGCGCCATCGAACTGCCCCCCGTGTTGGTGCAGTTGGCTGAGCTGGGTTATGACGGACCCATTACGCCGGCGGTGGCCTCGCAGCACGTGAAGGGGATGAAGCGGGAACAAATTGTCCGCACCGCCGGCGAACGGCTTACCCAGGCCTGGACCGCCGCCGGTTTAAATGCGGCCGGAAAACTCGCCCCGGCTGTAAAACAGTAAGGTTTATGCCTCCTGTTCCCTTTGGGCAAAACCATCCGTTCACGTCCTGTCTGCGATCCTTCGATCATAAGCAAATCGGACTGTGTCGGCTGTCCGGGAGCCCGTACGTTCCACCTGGCGCGATTCCGCTGGATTGCTCAATCCAACCGCTACCGTCGGTCGATTCGTGAAATAAAGCCATTTCCACGATTCACTTTCGGCTGCGGACCATGAAGGTCTTAGCCATTAAATGACCCTGGCTGGACGACGGAAGACGGCAAACGGTGGATTAGGCGCTTTACCACCGTCACGTTTGCTGCGCATTGACCCATAAACACGGATGTTACCTCACGGACGAACGATGGAACGTGTTCCTTGCGCCCTCGACGCGCGCACTTTGCTCCGATTGCTTCTGCTCACCGTAGCCCTATTATGCGGCTGCCAACGCACATCCTCCGCGACCGGTAATGCCTCGGGAACAATGCCCTCGGGTGCAATGTCCCAATCGTCAGGTGCGCCGGGCTTACTGGCGCCGGTCGCCGTTGCGCCGTTGAGCAAAGCCCCGGCTTGTCCGCCCGCTGTGCTCGCTGGGCCAAGCGGTTCCCAACGCGCCGTTCGCGTCTCGGCTTACCAGGTCGATGTCGAGTCCAGCATAACGCCCTCGCCGGAGTCTACGCCGGAAACCGTCAAGTCCGTTGATATTTCAGTAACGCTCGATCCAAAACATGGCGATTCGGACGATCCCCATGTCGACGCCGCCGAAAATAGCAAACAGAAGTCGGCCATGCAGGAATCTCCGACTGCCCCTGTCGATGACCCTTCGTCTCATCACCTTTACGTCACGATCGCGCCGACATTAAACCCCGCTCAGCCGCCCACGTCGGAACAGCCCAACACTTCAAACCAGCCTACCGCGACCAGCACGATGTTGCCCTGGGGGCCCACCGCCCCTTCGCCGGAAATGGCCGCCATTAGCGGGCGAGCCGAAGAAGCCGCCCGCCGCGGATTCAGCCTGGCCGAACGTGGGGCAATGTATTCCGCACGAATGCAATTCATCGAATCTTTGCGAATCTTGGCCGCCGCCATGGACGCACAGCGAAATACCGATGCCCATGTGCGGGCGCTTAGCGCAGGTTTGCGCGCCATGCAAGAAGTTGACGACTTTGTCCCCCGCGATGAACAACTCGAAACCGATCTCAACTTCCGTCTGATCATTGACGCCCATCACACGCCGGTCTTGAAAGAGCAGCCCTGGTCCAACATCACGGCCCTGGAAGCGCAGCGGATGTATCTCTCTTATGCGCAGGAGCAGTTGGCCGCCGCTGGTGCTGACCAACCGGTGGCCTCCTTGGCTTTGCTCGGACTGGGAAAAATCTGCACCGCTCCGGCCGAAATGCACGGCCCGCGCGTGCAAATTGCCGAGGCCAAAGCCGTCGTCTTTCATCAAACCGCCTTATTGGTCGAACCCAAAAATTTCATGGCCGCCAACGAACTCGGCGTGCTGTTGGCGCATTTCGGAAAACTCAACGAAGCCCGCTCCACCCTGGAACAGGCCGTGGCAATGTCGGGCGGACCCACCGAATGGAAAAATTTGGCCGCCGTCTGCGACCAATTGGGCGAGCCCGCCAAGGCCGCAGATGCCCGCCAGCAAGCGCAAGTCGCCGCGAACCGGCTGCAAACCGCCGGCTACGCCAGCGCCGGAACCAAATATCCCGTTCAGTGGCTCGACCCAACTGCGTTTGCCGCCACTAGTTCGCTGGTGGCCGATAATTCGCCCACTCCGGCTGCAGGCGGCCCCCACGACACCTCGTCCACACCAGCCTTGTCCAGCGTGATGTCGTCCAATACATCGGCCTCGTCAAATTCACCTTCAGATTCAGCCGCGGTCCCGGTCACGGCTTCCAAGCCGCAAGCCAAGGGAGGCTTTTGGCCCTGGACGAAATAAGGACTGCTTCAACCAATCCATCAAGCCGTTTCAAGTCAGTCCGTTTGAGTGAGTCTGGTGAGCAGTTGAGGAGTACAAAGTAATGAAACTCATCGAACCAATCCGTTTCAATAGAACGACTTCAACCTCGCGGCTGCCCGCTTACTTGGCTCGCTTGGCCGCCGCCTGCGTGTTGGCTTGGTTAATCAGTTCGATGGGAATGGAAGCAAATCCGCACCGCGTCGGCTCCAGTGACATCTCAATTTGGTCGCAATCCACAGGCGGAATTTCCAATGGCGATTTACGACGCAACCCCTCGCCAAATGCCTGTTCGCCTCTAATTGAGAATTGGGTTTTCAATTTGCATCCCTCTCGCGCGCCTCACTCCGACCCCCTCATCCAACTCTGCCAAGCGCTCGGCCCGGCCGCGCCCTGTCCGATCATGGGCGTCGATTGCGCCATGAACGGCCCCTACGGCTGCTGCTGTAAAACCCGCGGCTGGAAAGCCATGGGGCCCATCGATTGGCAGGCCTATGCTCAGGGCGAGTATGTCGGCCATTGGCGCGAACCCCATGTGCCCATCTATCGCTTGCGAGTGGATGATCAACTCGAGTGCATTTACCGCATCACTCGAGACGTCCAAACCGACCCTTATCGCTTGAACGTCGGCGACGTCATTCAGGTCGATTCGTTTACCGATCCCAACTTGAACCGCGAATTGGTCATTCAGCCCGATGGCACCGTTACCCTACGCTTGTTGGGCGAGGTGCGTGCCGCCCAGCTCACGGTGCAGGAGTTGCGTGAAAAGCTGGACAACCTGTATTCGAAGTATTACAAGCTGCCGTCCATCACCGTGACGCCGATCAAAGTGAATACCAAACTAGACGACCTGCGGAATACGGTTGATGCACGGGCGGGTTCCGGCGGCCAGGGCCGGCCGGCGAAAGTCACGCCCCAGGGCACCATCGATCTGCCGGGCTTGAACAACATTCCGGCCCAAGGGCTCACGCTTGACGAGCTGAAGCAGGAAATCGATTTGCGCTACAAAGATCAACTGGGGATCGAGGGAATTGAAGTGACGCCCATTCTCACCCAGAGGGCTCCCCGCTATGTGTACATATTTGGCGAAGTGAACACCCCCGGGCGCTACTCGATGGAAGGCCCCACCACGCTGATGCAGGCCATCAGCTTGGCGGGCAGTTGGAAAATCGGGGCCAATTTAAGGGAGATTGCCATCTTTCGCCGTGGCGACGATTGGCGGCTGATGGCCACGGTCGTCCACATGCAAAGCACGATGCTCTTCAATCATCAGCCTTGTCCCTGCGGCGAAATCTGGCTCGACGACAGCGACATTGTCATGGTGCCGAAAAGCCCGATCTTGATGGTCGACGATTTGGTGAACTTGTATTTCACCCGCGGCCTGTATTCCGTGCTGCCGTTTAGCACCTTCTACGATTTCAGTGCCGGCGCCGCCGTCGTCAATCCATAATCACCGCACAATTAACGATTGGCAGCGCGGCTGCCAGCCGCCTGCTAATCCTTGTACACCCGCGTGCTGTCTTCTTTGACCACCGGCTTCGACATGTCGTCGGTTTGCAGCAGCACCTGCACGCGCAGATCGCCCGGCGCCAAGCACTGTCCCACCACCCGATAAGTGGCGTCGGCCTTGGGCGCTAAACGGTCCAGCGGTTCGAAGACAATCCGCTGTCCGTCGATGGTTTGCTTCGATGGGCCATCGCCGCTCACCGGTTTGATCTCCGGCGGCAGCACCGCCATGACTTGTAAGCGATTGGCCGCTTTCGAACCCTGATTCACAATGTGTATTTCGTACGTGGTTTGTCCCCCCACTTCCACCGGGTCTTCCAAGTGAGCCACCGTGAAGTTGACCGCTGCCACCCCTTCGACCACCGTCACTTGCTCGCTGGCGTCGCTTAACCCACCCGTCGCCTTCACCTCGCTGCGCAGTTTTTGATCGCCCGCTTCTTTGGCCGTGGTGGTCAACGTAACATTGCCCGATTGCCCCGGCGGCAATTCATCCAACCCCCACGCCACCGTGTCGCTGCCCGCGTCGTACTGCCCGGAATCGGAGGCTTCGACAAATTGCAATCCCTTAGGTAAATGCGTGACCAGCGTGATGTTCCGCGCCGGCGCCGTTCCCGGATTGCCCACCGTCACGGTGTATTTGGCCTGGCGATCTAAGTACCGCATCCCCGGCCCGGCCAACTTCACTTCCAACCGCGGAGCAATCACTTCCACATTGGCGGTCTTCTCCACGTGCAAATTGGCGTCCCCCTGCGCGGTCAAAGTAATCACACTCGGCCCTGCTTGCACGGCATGCAACACCAGATCTAAATCGCGAGTTTCTCCCGGTCGAAACTGTCCGATTTCAAACTCCAAATCGTTTCCCGCCGGATGCTGGAAATTAGGCGGTATCCGCGCCGACAATACCACTTTGCTCGCCGCTCCGGTTCCTGGATTGCTGATTTTTATTTGCATTTTCTCATCTTCGCCAATCATCACTTGCGCCGGAGCGCTAAGTTCCAATACTAGGTCGGGCTTGGTCGCAATGGTTCGCACCGAAGCCTCCGATCGAAATTGCACCACCGCGGTGCTGCCGATTTCCCCTTCCTGCAGCGGCATCACTTGCACTTGCAGTTTGGCTTCTTCGCCGGGTTTCAAATCACCCGCCGGCCACACAATTTCCCCTCGTGGGCCAATGTTGGTGTGCGGCGTCGTGCTGATTAGCCGCGTCCCTTGCGGTACCACGTCGGTCACCTGCACATCGTCGGCCTGCACTGGACCGGTGTTGCGCACCACAATTTCGAAGGTCGCCTCTTTGCCCACTTGAATTTCCGTGGGAGCGGTTTTTTGGATCGTCACACTCGGCGTTTGGGCCCCTTCCAGTTTTTTATCGCCAGGCTTGCCAAACCCTTCGACGTTGGCGCTGTTCGAAGCGGCGACCACTCCACCCATTGTGGACGGAAACCCGCTCCCCTGCGACAAATTTGCCACGCTCGACGTGCTGGCCATCTGCGCTCCGTTTCCGAATCCGCCACTGCCCGGCGTTCCTGCTCCGCCCATTCCCACTCCCGCCATTCCTGCTGCTGGCACACCGCGATCGGGCATTCCACCCGCCGGCATCCCGTTTTCCGCCGCAGGCCCACCAGGCATGGTCCGCGCTAATGCTGCATCGGCGTTATCAATCGCCGGTGGAGCAATGTTTTTCAAATCGCCATTTCCAGGCAAGCGGCGGTAATCGCCGGCGCTCGTCGTGGCGTCGCCGTAGCGGTTTCCAGCGCCGGCTGGAATGCCCGCAGGAGCCGTTGCCGGCGCACTTTGATGGTCGTCGTTCACGCTTTCCAGCGAGCCCGTGGCCGCGGCAATTCCGCCCGCCTTGCGCGTTGCGCTGTCCACATAGCGCGGCGGATTGTTCGCCTCCAGGCTCGCCCGATTCGCCGTTCCGGAATTGTTGCCATCTTCCGCGGGCATGTTGCTTCGCGCATCGGGAATCCCAACTTCGTTGGGCGACGGAATATCGTCCCCGCCTCCCCGGCGAGTTGTTGTTGATTCCGACGCCAGCGGCGCGGCGCCGGGATCTGCGGCCAGCCGTCGCGGCTCAGCAGAAGTTCCTCGACTGCCGGCGCTACCGTCGCCCCCGGCAGGCGTTACGTTTTCATCGGTAATGGCCGGATGGTTTACACTGCTGTCGTTGCGCAGGCCGTTTGCGCGCGATCGATCCTCGCCGCCCCCTGTTGTTGAGATGTTTTGAAACGGATCGACCGGCGCTCGATTTTCCGCAGTGGCCGTACGTTCTGTCGCGCGCGGCGACAACGCATCGGCGGAACCCCCTTCAATCGGCCGCGAATACCGATCGTCGCCAGTATGATTGCCGTCCAGCGCCGCCACCGCCTCCGCGTTCACCGGTGGTTGCGACCAATCGGGCGGCGGCGCATCTTGCGTCGCCCAACGATGTTGGGCCCACATCATGCCCACCGTTCCTACCCCCGCCACCACAGCCAGCGCCGACAAGCGCAACATCCAGCTTTTCATAATACAGCTTCCTTGCTGCGAAAACACTTAGCCACAAAATCGGTCGGAACTCCCAGCGCGCGCGGACCCCCGCAAAAACCATTTCCGCCCGGCAGTTAGTACCAAAAATGCTGCTTCTGGCACAGGTCAATTCCACCTACCAATGCCGCGGAAAGCGTCTGCCATCATGCAGGCGGCTCATTGAATCGTCTCGAATTGCTAGCACATCTTTGCGCCTGCGCGCAACATCCCTATACTGTTTGGTTTCACGCTAGGCGAATCCCACCTGTTTCACTCTGGAAGGAACACCGAACCATGCCCGACCTGCTTCCTCCCCACGGCGGACTGACCGAACCCGTAAACCTGACTGTGCCCGCCGACGAGGCCGCCGCCTTCAAGGCCGAAGCCGCCAAGCTGCCCAAAGTCCCCGTTTCCGATGCTGATCTGTCCACTGTCTACCGCTGGGGCGACGGCACGCTCAGTCCGACCACTGGCCCCATGGATTCCTCCACCTTCAACCGCGTGCTGGACGAATCGGTCATCGAGCACAATGGCAAGCTGTACGCCTGGACCATTCCACTGTCGCTGCCGCTCACCAAAGAACTGGCCGCCACACTCAAGAAGGGACAAAAAGTCGCGCTCACCAATTCGGCCGGCGACATTGTGGCTACGCTCGACATTACCGACATTTTCGAGTGGGACAAGCCGCGGTACCTCAAATCGGTGTATCTGACCGACCGCAACGATCATCCCGGCGCCGACATGGTCCTCAAAGGCGATGCCGACAAAACGCATTTGCTGGGCGGAAAAATCCGCACGTTGCCGCAGCCCAAAAATCCCAAGTTCGGCAAGTACGTGCTGCCGCCGCGCGAAGTTCGCAAGCTGTTGGCCACCAAGGGCTGGAACCGCGTGGTCGCCTTTCAAACCCGCAATCCGCTTCACCGCGCACACGAATACGCGCTCGTGTACGGCCTGGAAAAACTGCTGCGCGATGGCCACAACGCCGGCGCGGTGCTAAATCCGCTCATCGGCGAAACCAAAGGTGACGATGTCTACGCCGACGTCCGCATGCACACCTACGAGGCCCTCATCGATCAGCGCAGCCTCGGCGAAGGCGACAGCGACCAATCCCTTTGGGCTCCGCGCAAAGAAAGCGTGCCCGACCGTGTGATCCTCCTCGGCCTGGATATCAAAATGTTCTACGGCGGTCCCAAAGAGGCCGTCATGCACGCCATTTATCGGCAGAACTTCGGCTTCACCGACATCGTCATCGGCCGCAAGCACGCCGATGCTCCCTATCACGATGGCAAACCCATCTGGGGTGATTTCGACGCCCAGGAAATCTTCAGCAACCTCAAGGGCGACCTGAAAATCAAGCCGGTCAAAGTCGGCTTCGCCGCCTATTACGATTCCGTCGGCCGCGTTGATCTCATGGACAGCCACAAGGACGAAAAGCCGGTCTTCATCTCCGGCAAAGATGTCCGCAACACGCTCCTCAAGGGCGAGCAGGTCGATCCGCGCATCATGCGCCCCAGCACCAGCAAAATCCTCGCCGAAGCCATGGCCGGCAAAGCCTAGTAATGTACAAACCCTCTCCCTTTGGGAGAGGGCAGGGTGAGGGTGCCCGGATATGTCCGCCCATAAAGCCGGCGATGCCATCGCCGGATTGTTTGCGCCGGGTGCCGGGTGCCATGCCCACGGTTCGACGTGGGCATGTCCGATCATCACTTCATCGAGTGCAGCGCCACTCGGTTCCCTTCGCAATCCACAATCACTGCCCGGAAGCCATACGGGCCAATCTGCTCTTTCTCCTTCACAATTTTCCCGCCGTGTTCGCGCGCTTGCACAATGGCGTCGTCAATCCGCCCATCGACGCTCAAATAAACCAGCGGCCCGGTTTGCGACGGCTGGTTGTCCTTCGCCGCGGTCAAACAACCCGAAACATTGCTGTCGTAATGCGGCAACAATCCGAATTCAGACCCCGGACCCATCGATTCCTTTTTCACTTCCCCTTTCAGCACGGCGGAATAAAACTTGATGGCGCGGTCCAAATTCGTCACGGGAATGTCCGTCCAGCAAATCGTATTTTGAGACATGGCAATACCCTCTCAAATGGAAAAAAATTGGATTAGCTCCGGACGCCAGGCTGGAAAAGAAAAACAAGCACGCTAAAAAGCATCAAACCAAATGAACCCGCTATCGATATTAGCCGCTGGGCTTGCCCAGCGGTAGCTTCCTATCGTTTGTGGCCGCAAATACGATCTTTCCGACGCCGCAAAACTCCGCCACCGCGGACCCAGTCGATTTTCCATCATCCTTCCCGCAGCGGCAGCGATCGGACCGTGACGCCGCAAAGCATGGACCATTTTCCCAAAACAAGTGCAGCCGGCGGCGTCATTTGTTAAGATTAGATTTATCTAGGGGGAAGCGCGCGGTGTAATTTTCGCCGCCATTGGTTTCCATCGATTCTCCGCATCTATTAAAAGCCAAGGAAATTACCATGCAGCGGTATCGAAGGCTGGAAAACATCGCCGTTTTAGGGCTGGCAGTTTTCGTGTTTGCTCTAACCTTGGACCGATTGTCGATCCGCGCTGCCGATTCCACTGACGCGCCCAAAACCGACGCGCCAAAATCCGACAGCGCCAAACCCGAACCCGCCGACACCGAAACCAAAGCCCAGCGCGACGCCCGCATGCAATGGTGGCGCGAAGCGCGCTTCGGCATGTTCATCCACTGGGGCATCTACTCCGTCCCCGCCGGCACCTACAACGGCAAGCGGATTGGCTCCATCGGCGAGTGGATTCAAAACAACGGCGAAATTCCCATGGCCGAGTACGCTAAATACGCGGCCCAATTCAATCCCGTCAAGTTCGATGCCGACGCCTGGGTCGCCCTGGCCAAAGACGCCGGCATGAAATACATCGTCATCACGTCCAAGCATCACGACGGCTTCGCCATGTTCAAGTCCGAAGCCTCGCCGTTCAACATTGTCGATGCCACCCCCTTCAAGCGCGATGTGCTCAAGGAGCTATCCCAGGCCTGCCAAAAGCAAGGCATGAAGCTCGGCTTTTACTATTCGCAATCCCAAGATTGGAACCACCCCGGCGGCGCCATCATCAAGCGCGGCAACCGCGAGCACGATTGGTGGGACCCAGCCCAGCAAGGCGATTTCGATAATTACCTCCAAACCATCGCCATGCCGCAAGTGAAAGAAATTCTTAGTAACTACGGC
This sequence comes from Pirellulales bacterium, assembly GCA_035499655.1. Lineage (NCBI taxonomy): Bacteria > Pseudomonadati > Planctomycetota > Planctomycetia > Pirellulales > Pirellulales bacterium. Next base: position 11,501 of record DATJYL010000168.1, on the reverse strand, counting down.
CCCGTCGCCGTGCTGTGGTGGGATACCGCCCGCCAAATGACTCCCGAACGCGCCGGCGCACTGCACGATTTACTCAAGCTGCAGCCGGGCATTATCACCAATAATCGCCTCGGCGGCGGTTTTCGTGGCGATACCGAAACGCCCGAGCAAGCCATTCCGGCCCGCGGTTACCCCAACCGCGATTGGGAAACTTGCATGACCATCAACGACACCTGGGGTTACAAATCGTACGACACCAATTTCAAATCCACGCGCCGCCTGCTGCGCAATCTGATCGACATCGCCAGCAAAGGAGGCAATTACCTGCTCAACGTCGGTCCCACGGCCGAGGGCGAAATTCCCGAGCCCGAAGCGCAGCGCTTGCGCGAAATCGGCCAATGGCTCCGCGTCAATGGCGAGGCCATCTACGGCACTTCCGCCGGTCCGTTTCCCAAGCAATTGGCCTGGGGCCGCTGCACACAGAAAGATGGCACGCTGTATCTGCACGTGTTCGATTGGCCGTCCGACGGCAAGCTCCAAGTGCCGCTGCTCAATTCCCAAGCGACCGCCGCGCTGCTCATCCTGCCCGATAAGCCACTGCCGGTCAGCGCCGCCGACAATGGCATCACCATCCAACTTCCCACCGAAGCCCCCAACGCCGACGCCACGGTCATCGTTCTCAATCCGCACGGCCCGCTCCAGTTGGCCACCATGCCCATTCCCAAGCAGGCCGACGACGGAACCATCCGGCTGCTGCCCGCCGATGCCGACATCACCGGCGGCGCCGCCATCCAGGGCGACGACGTCCCCAACATTGCCCGCTGGACTTCCACCCGAGACGTCATCAGTTGGAAAGTGGCCGTCGACAAGCCGGGCAAGTTCGACGTGACCCTGCTGTATTCGATGGGCGCCGACCGCGCAGGCGCCACCTTCTCCTTTTCCACCGGCGACCAAGCGCTCTCCGGCACCGTGGAAGCCACAAAAAACAACAGCGATTATCAAACCATGAAGCTGGGCACGCTCGAAATCGCCCAAGCAGGCGATACCAGCTTCACCATCAAAGCCGACAAAGTCCCCTCCGGCGGAGCCGTGATGAATCTCCGCAACATCACCCTCACCCCGGCGCCAAATTAGCCCCGGGCTCCGCCCGGGGGTCGCAGCGCCATCCGCCAACCGACCATCAACCGGCACTTCCAGTCAACTCGCACTTCACCCCCGGGCAAAGCCCGGGGCTAATACCAAACGCTTGACACCAATGTATAGATTCGCTATATATCGGGTTGCCACTGATCATCGCCTCGAATGTCGCCCGCTATCGAACGTTGCACCGCGCTCGCGGTTTAGCAGGAATCAATTTCAACCATTCACCCACACTTCACCCGACGGAGCGACAAATATGCCCATTAAACTCAGCAGCGAATTATTGCGCGGCAGTTTGGATTTGATGATTTTGTCCGTCCTGGCCGACGGTCCGACGTACGGCTACTCGCTCCAAAAGCGCTTGGCCGACGCCAGCAATCAAGCGGTGCAACTGCAGGCGGGCACACTCTATCCGCTGTTGCACAAGTTGGAATCGGACAAGCTCATCCGCAGCAAGTGGGAAAAATCAACTGGCCGGCCGCGAAAATGGTACGAACTGACCGCAGCCGGCAATCGCCGTTTGCATCAACAAGCCACCGAATGGCACAGCTACGTTGCGTGCCTGAAACAATTGCTTCCAACATTAGCGACAAGCAATCAGCAATTAGCAGCTAGCCGTACATCTCCGGCTAATTGCTAGTTGCTAATTGCTAACTGCTTCCTTATGTCCGACCGCGAATTCGAAAACTACCTGACGCTCATCGGCCGGTTGTTGCGGCTCAGTTCCGCGCAGCGCCAGGCCATTGGCGAGGAGCTGCGCGATCATTTCGAATCGCGCCTGGCCGAACTTATCAATCGTGGCTTTTCACACACTCAGGCCGTGCAATTGGCTCTGGAAGAATTCGGCGACGCCGCCGGTCTGGCGGCCCGTTTTAGCACCATCTCTCAAACCCGGAACAGGAGACTTATCATGCGCTGCACACTCGCCTCCGTCATCGGTTTAGCCGCCGCAGTATTAGTGGCCCTGGCCCTTTGGCCCGACAATCACGCCCCCAAAATGATCGACCGCGCCGCGGCCGACCCCAATCCATTTGAAGCGGATCATTCAAAGATGCTGGCAAGCGACTCGCCCAAGGTGAGCGCGGCTCAAAAAAATGTCGATAAGCCCGCCAAAGCTGCGAAAGCTGTGGCCAGTGACGCAGAAATGCAAGCCGCGCTCAACGATATTACCACCATCGAATTTCAGGGTACACCACTGTCTGACGCGATGGAGTTTCTCGCCGACCAACATCATGTTCAGATTATTTTCGACACAGGGGCTTTAAAAGGTGCGGGCCTAGACCAGAGTACGCTGCAAATCACTCTAAGGGTTCAGGACATCCAGCTAAAAACCGCTTTGGACTTAATCCTGCATGAATGGAATCTTACGTACATGGTCCATGACGGCTTTATGGAAATCACCACCAAAGAAAAGGCGGATTCTACACTGGTGACTCGCGTTTACGATTGCCAGGCGATCTTGTCGGCGCCCGATCCAGTGATGTCAAATTTCGTGTTGCACGCCGAAAAACGAGCCAGTGGCGAAACTTCCGGCGCAACTAAGGCCGACACGGGAATGGAAGCCAAGACCGACGCTAAAGCCGCCGGCCAAGGAAATAAATCGCCCACCCCCGCAGTCGCAAACAGCCCTGCCGACGAACTCATCAACGTCATGACCACCACCGTTGCGCCGAGCAGTTGGGATGGGCAAGGGGGGCCAGGCAGCATTCTTTATTACAAGGGCTTGCTCATTATCTGTCAAACCTATGATGTTCATGAACAGGTAGCCACGCTTTTGGACCAAATTTCAAGCAAGATTGCGCGCTCTGCCCCCACAAGTAGCGCCCCCTTAGCCCCGGCTTTGCCCGGGGCTAATACGGCGGGTGGCACGCATTACAATGGTGCGATGCCAACGACCTTTCGTGGCACAAAAGCCACTCGCATTTTGAACATGCGTTCAGTATAATCCGCGTTGGAACTTATGTAGTTCTCCGCCGCTCTTTGACAACTTAACCCCGCAATGCAAGCCCAGGGGTTGCAACCCCTGGGCCGCAATGGCGACAGTCTGCCCGCCCGCCGTCTCTTCGCCGGCAGACTTTTGTGCGCGGCTCGTGCAAAAGCCAACGACTCGCAGGCGGATTTGTCGAGAAAAACCGCTTGCCTAAATTCACAATCCGGTAAGAAACGGTCGGAAACGAACGTAAACTCGCCGACTTTTGCAGGAAAAATCGAGTTTCGTGATTTGCGCACAAAACTCCGTAGATTTCGCCCCGCACTCGTCCCTCGATCCGCGCCCCTTCAGATATGATACATCTGTTCCACTTCGCCGCTGGCCCGCTGCACGAGATCGGCAAAGCTGATGTCGCGGAGCATTTCCTGGCGGGAAATAGCCACGTCGCGCCAGGCTTTCAGCAGTGCCCGGCGAGTCGGCGACTTGGCGGCCGCGGGATTGGGCAACTTCTCCTTTCCGTCGGCCACGGCCATCACTTCTTCCAGCGTGATTTCCTCCGGCGCCCGCACAAGCTGATACCCGCCCGCCGCGCCGCGGGTGCTATTGACCAGTCCGGCGCCTTTCAGTTGCAACAGAATTTGCACCAGGAAGCGCGACGGAATGCCGTGCTCCTCGGCAATGCTGCGAATGCGCACCGGCTCTCCGGTTTCATAAGCCCGGGCCAGTTCCAGCACGGCCAGGCAAGCGTATTCGGTTTTGGCGGAAAATTTCATAAAGTAAAATTCATTTTTCACCGCAGAGACGCTGAGTCGCAGAGAAAGCAAAAAGATCAATCATTCAGTTTTGTTTGCCCTGCGTCTCTGCGGCTCAATCAAATTGATGTTTCCTACTCACTGGTATGTAGACCGCACTCGGTTTTTTGGAAACCGCTCCACCGGCCGGCTCGTTCGTCTTCGCCGAACATCACGGCCCGCGTGCAAGGCCAGCAGCCGATGCTTGGATAACCCTGGTCGTGCAGCGGATTGTACGGCACGTTCTCGTCGGTGATCAGTTTCCAAATGTCTTTCTTGGTCCAATTTGCCAGCGGGCTGATTTTCACGAGACTGAACTTTTTGTCCCAGCCCACGATCGGCGCTTTGGCCCGGTCCGGGCTTTGATCGCGGCGGATGCCGCTCATCCAGGCCTGCCAGCCTTGGGCCGCCTCTTTCAACACTTTAACTTTGCGGTCGGCGCAGCACTGGTCGGGATTGGTTTTGTACAGCGGGCCACCGTGCAACGCTTCATACACTTCGACCGTGGTGTCAGGCCGCTTGTATTCCACTTCGATGCCATAACGCTGCTTGATTTTTTCGCGCAGCTCCAGCGTTTCCTTAAATTGGTAACCGGTTTCCAAATTGAACACGTGTACCCGCGGCTCGATCTGGGCCAGCATGTGAATGATGGCGCACCCCTCGGGCCCAAATGCCGTGGCCATGGTCAGCTTGGGAAAATAATGCTCGACGGCCCAGCGGACAATTTCCTGCGGCGTGGCCGACTCCAGCTTTTCGCTTTCGGCCGCCAAAAAAGCCAGCAGTTCGGGTGTCGCCGCCAAGGGTTGATTCTCCAAAGCGGACATCGACGGCGAGGCTGCCGATTCTGCAAGAACCGGCTTCGCCGAGGTAATCGGCACGGTGCCAAACGGTTCAGACATGTACGGTATCGTAGCGAAAGTCATGGTAGATCACCGGGTTAAGTTGCGGTCCCGGCGATTGCGGATCGGCCGCGAACCGCCAAATCATACTAATGTTGCTCACCAAAGTCAACTATCGGCTATTTCCGCTATTTTTCCGTACTTTCTAGCCGTTTGTGCGGATTATTCCCCAGGCAAGATCGGGGTAATCTAAGCCATAAATCCTTACAAGATCGAGTGTTTCAATGGCTTGACGTTCCCTGGCCGGCGCGACACGATGCGGCATGGCAGAAGCAGACATTCGTCACCCAATCTCTTAAAAGCTCACCCCTTATGCCATCCACCTGCTATGTCCCCATCGATTTAGGTGCTTCCAGCGGTCGCCATTTGGCGGCCTTATTCGATGGCCAGCGGCTCACTCTGGAAGAAATTTATCGCTTTGAAAATGGCCCGGTCACCGCGGCGGGCCGAATGTATTGGGACTTGCTGGGACTGTGGCAGCACATCCTCACAGGCTTGCGCGCCGCCAAAGCCAAATATGGTGAACGCATCGCCAGCATGGCCGTCGACACCTGGGGCGTCGATTTCGGATTGTTGGGACGCGGCGACGAACTACTCGGCAACCCGGTCCATTATCGCGACTCCCGAACCGATGGCATGCTGGAACGCGCTTTCAGCACAGTGCCGCGCGACGAAATATTCGCTCAAACCGGGCTCCAGTTCATGCAACTCAACACGCTGTACCAACTGCTGGCGATGAAAATTCAGAATTCGCCCCAGTTGGATGTAGCCGAATCGTTCTTGATGATGCCCGATTTGTTTCACTGGTTACTGACCGGCGTCAAAGCCAACGAAATGACCGATGCCACCACCACTCAGTTTTTTAATCCCACGCAGGGACGCTGGGCCACGGAATTGTTGGAACAATTGAAATTGCCCACGCGAATTCTGGGAACGGTGATTCAACCCGGCGCCAAGCTCGGGCCGCTCTTGCCGCAAGTCGCGACAGCCACGGGGCTGACCAAAGTGCAAGTTGTCGCGCCGGGAACGCACGATACTGCCAGTGCCGTGATGGCGGTGCCCGCGGCCAGCCAACCGGGAGTTCGGCCCAATTGGTGCTACATCAGTTCTGGTACCTGGAGTTTGATGGGCGTGGAAGTGCCCCGGCCCGTAATCAACGAAAAATGCCTGGCCCTAAACTTTACCAACGAAGGAGGCGTGGGCGGCACAACGCGCTTGTTGAAAAACATTGTCGGTCTATGGCTCGTGCAGGAATGTCGCCGGGTATGGAGCCTGGCCGGAACGACTTATTCCTGGGAGCATTTAACGCAGGCCGCTGCAGCCGCCGCGCCGTTAGCCGCCTTCATTCAACCGGACGATCCATCGTTTTTGGCGCCCGCCGATATGCCGGAAGCCATTCGCACGTTCTGCCGCCGCACCAAACAAACCGTGCCGGCCGATGAGGGAGCGGTCATTCGTTGTGCGTTGGAAAGCTTGGCTTTGCAATACCGGCGAACGTTGGAGTCGTTGGAGGAATTGATCGGCGGACCCATAGAAGTTGTTCACATTGTCGGCGGGGGATCCCAAAATCGGCAACTTTGCCAAATGACTGCCGATGCTTGCCAACGCCGCGTCGTGGCCGGCCCCGTCGAAGCCACCGCCATTGGCAACGCCCTGATGCAGGCCATTGCCGCCGCTGAGATTAGCTCAATTGCCCAAGCGCGCGAAATCGTGCGGCGCAGTTTCCAAGTGGAAGAATATACCCCGCAAAACGGTTCCCTATGGAAGGAAGTGTACGCGCGGTTCTTGAAACTTGCCGAAAAGTGAATCGATCGAGCTGATCGACGGCGCATACGGAAGAATTTTGCTTTTGAAAACCGCCGGCCGAATTCACACTCGCTTGCTTAAGCGTTCGGAAAGTCGGCGCAGCGCCGTGCTGATGTCGTCCGGACTAATGTGGACTTGCAGCAAGCTGGGCCCGCTGGTATCGGCCCAGGCGCGCTTCAATGCCTCGTCCAATTCTCCCTCAGTGCGGATGTCATAGCCCGTGCCGCCGCCAAGCACTTCGGGTAATTTGTGGTAGCGCCAGGGATGAACGTCGTTGAAATTGCACTGCGGATGCAAAAACCGCTCGGTGCCATAGCCGCCGTTATCCAACAGAACGATAACGGTGGGAAACCGGTGCCGCACCAGCGTCGAGAGCTCCATGCCGGTCATTTGAAACGCGCCGTCGCCCACAATGACGACTGCTCGTCGATCGGACCGTGCGGCATGCACACCCACCGCGGCCGGCACGGAAAAGCCCATCGAGGTGTAATATGCGGGGGAAATGAATTCGGTTCGCTCCCGCACCACAAGCTCCGTGGCGGCAAATAAAGAATCGCCAATGTCGGCAATGACCACCGTCTGATCGTTCAGCATTTCGTTCAGTCGGGCGGTCAAGCGACGTATGGTAACCGGGGCCTCGCGACGGGGGACAAATTTTTCGCCGTTACGTTGAGGCGGGGTCGGCAGTGTCCGCGCCGGCGGAGTGGGTCGCCGTGCCGCCAAGGCTCGAATAAAATCGCCCAATGGCACGCCGTGGAAGTGGTGATGACGAATCCGCAACTGCTCGCTCGTGGCGTAAATGCACTTCGCCGGGTCCAAGTTGGCGGTGTAAATCCCCAAGTTGATGTCGGTCATGAATGTCCCCAGCAAGATCACACAATCGCTTTCCTCCACGAAGCGCGTAACTTCCTCGCGCCCCAACGCCCCCTCGTACAAGCCGACGTACAGCGGATGAACTTCGCTGATCACGCTTTTGCCCAATATCGTGGCCGCAATCGCGATGTTCGATGCTTCGGCTAGCGCCAACACGTCGTCTTGCAGACCGAAACGGTGAATTTCCACGCCGGTAATGATCACGGCCCTCTGACAATTGGAAATCCAACGGGCAGCTTCTTCGATCGATTCGCTCAATGCTTCCGGCTCGAGCGTGGCTTCCAATTGGCGGAAGGGATACGGCTTTTCTGGAACGACATTGACCATGTCGCGAGGCAATTCCAAATAAACGGGCCGTTTGTGGCGAGCAGCGGCATCAAGCACCCGGTCGATTTCGCGAAACGCTTCGTTGGCATCGTCCAGCTCCGCTCCCGCGATACACAGCTTTTCAAACACTTCAGATTGAGTGTGAAAATCTCGCACCTTGTGGTGCAACAGCGGATTGTTGACCCGTTCGTGCAATCCGGGAGCGCCGCTGATGACCACCACCGGCGATTTTTCGGCATAAGCGCCGGCGATCGAGTTGCACAAACTTAATCCCCCCACGCAGTACGTGACACACACGGCCCCCATGCCGTTTACCCGGGCGTAAGCATCGGCTGCAAAGCCGGCGCAATCTTCGCGCGTGCAGCCGATGGTTTGAATGGGACTTTCGCTGAGCATTTTGTAAAAGCCCAGTACGTAATCGCCCGGAATGCCGAACACGTGGCGTACGCCGTAGTCTTGCAGTCGGCGAATAAGGTATGCGCCGATCGATAAGCCGGCAATCGACTGGCCCTCAGCCAGAGCCTCAGTTTTTTTCGACATTGGAAATCCTCGAACCGCAGATGTTCCTCCATCATGCCCGTTTGCATGGAGGAACTTTCCGTTTGGCAGGCGTGTGCCGCCATTATTGCCGCATTCGCGCGCCAGCGGCAATTTCAGATTTTGACCGCGTCGGCGGTTGCCATGACATTTCTTCGTTCAGAGCCGACGTTCGGTTCGAGAACCGCGTGGTTTTCGCGTAAGGATTAACCACCACCACAGGGCAAGAAAGGCGGTCATACAGGCCAATACTACCAACGAGCGGCGAAAATCGTGCTGTAGGTTTTCTCCGCCAAAACCGCCAAAGTAGGCGCCCACGGCATGGAAACTTCCCCATCCAAGCAGCCCCACCGTCAAAATCACCAACACCGTTTTCTGAATTTTAGTCGGGTCGGAATTGGATGTCATGCGAGTGTCTTGATCCACCAGTGATGCGTCTCTAACAAGTGAATACGGCATGCCAGCGCAATCAGGCGTGCGACAGAAATGTTGTCAACCCGATGGCAGTTCATGCAACTGCTATCGGAAAATCTTTCAAATCGAAGACGCCAAAGCCCATTTTTTTGAGGTTTGCGCTATTTTCAGCCATTCGGCACGCCCGGTGCAATGTCATCCCGGTGGATTGACCAAATTATTTCCAAGATTGAAACAAGGCCCAACGCCTGCCTAGCTATCTATACCTTTCAGATTAAGGAGTCTGCTATGAGACGGCTTTTATGCATTGCTGCCGCGGTTGGCGGCCTGACCGTTGCTGGAGCCAGTGCTGCCCAAGCGGGGCCGCCGGTGCAATTTGTTGGTTGGGATCATCACCATGCTGTGGTCGATCGTTGCTACTATCCGCCGGTACGATACGTTCGGCCGGAGGTGGTTTACTATCCGCAGGTGGTTGCCGCTCCGCAGGTCGTTAGTGCACCGCCGGTTGTCGTTGCTCCACCCGCTGGTTTCATTTCGCTCGGTGGACGGCATTTCGGCATCCAGTTTGGATTTTAAGGCAGTTAGAAACGAAATTTACCCCGCAGGCCGTGTTTCCAGGGGGCAACCCAGCCGCTGGCGTGCCACGTTGTGGCAACTCTGACGAATCCCGAAAGTTTGGGCTCTGAGAAGCGCCCCAGAGGTTTGTCCGAGTTGTGCACCAGCGTGGCACGCTGCACAAGCACTTCACGCTTCTACTAATAAGCCCATCTCACATGGCAGGCGGCGCGGCGCCAACTTCTTTGCCGGCCTGTTTCATTCGTTCTTCAAATTGCGTGCGTGCTTTCTGCCACATCGTGGATTGGAGGGGCACTTCGCAGCCCCCTTTTGTCTTGCAATCGTTCATGCCTGGCGTTTCGCCGCAGCCGCCTTGGTGTTTGCAATCATTTTGCTGGGCGCACCCGTGATGCACCGCTGCACACGTGCCCTGACCGGCGCAGGCATTTTTGCCGTCAGCGCCTTGGCCCTTGCAAGCATTTAAGCCGCGACAAGTGTGGAGTTCCGGTGTGGCAGCCTTGGCGGTGTTAGATTCGGAATGACAACCGATCCACGTGCCGGCGGCCATGCCCCCCAGCGCGGCAGAGGTCAACTTGTGGAAATCGCGGCGGGAAAGATGGCTGGGCATAAACTTCTCCTTGATCATTCCGCACGTCAGCGAATCAATCGCATCAAATTAGCCCAGATGCAAACATGCGCCTACTGGGATGAGGCATTCGATGAAAAGCTTTTTTTATCGTTCACATCTCGGGGGGTATTGACATCTAGGGGGCGATCATCACAATGCGCCACAGGAGGCTTTGTGAAAAATGTCACGAAGTTCGTTCCACGCTTTTCTGGCTCGGCTCTGGAAGCGGCGTTGGCTACGTCCGCATATTACTCGTGCGCAAGTGGTTTCTCGCTGCACGGTAACACTTGGCTATCTGGTTTTAGCACTGGGAATTCCGCTGCCCTTGCCGGCGCGCAAATCTGCCGGACAGCCTTATCCCTGCATGAATCACCGTTGCGGATGCCAATCGGCCGAGGAATGCTGGCGAAATTGCTGCTGCATGACGTTGGAAGAACGATTGATTTGGGCCCGAGAAAACCACGTCATTCCGCCCGATTACGCGTTGGCCGCCGCCCGTGCCCAGGGCATCGAATGGGCCGCCTATTGGCCGCACGATCCCAGCCCACAAGACTCAAGTCCCAGTGTTGGCACTTCCCCTGTTCCGGAACAGGCCGTTTGCCAGGAACAATCCGGCCAGGGTTCAGGTTGTAAGCCTGCGGCTTGTGAATGCTCGTGTTGTGCTTGCCAGCGCTGCGCCAACACGCAAACATGCAAGGAAAACCAGCCCACCAGCGGCGTTTCACTGTTGGAAGCGCTGAAGTGCCACGGGGCGGGCGAAAACTGGCAAGGCTTAGTCGTCTCGCTGGCCCCGCCACCCATGGTTCAAGTTCGTTTTTCCAGCGAGATGGTTGAGTTGGTGAACATATCTTCCCCGACATTCTCATCTGTGTCTTTCCCACCCGACGTGCCTCCGCCGCGATTGCTGTTTCGCGGATGATTCAGTTGAGCGGCACGAATTAGATCGGGCAATTTTTGCGCGGTGCCGGCCAAGCGACCGGAGCTCCGCGCGGTCTGTGCTTATCCGTGCGCTCAACTTCAGGACGTAGTTTTTTCCGCGCCTTGCTCGATGACGAAGGTTTTTGCCATTCGCTGTTTGGAGGTTTTGCCATGCGCAGTCGAAATGCTTTTACGTTGGTCGAATTGTTGGTCGTAATGGCCATCATCGGCTTGCTGATTGGCTTGTTGTTGCCTGCGGTGCAACACGCCCGTGCGGCGGCAAGAGAATCGGAATGCTTGAGTCATCTGCACCAAATTGGCTTGGCGCTGTCGCAGTACATCAATGTCCATCATGGTCACTTTCCCTGGACATACCACGGCGATCCCACCGGCACTTACCATGCCGATGTTCCGGATTCGTGGATCATCAGTTTGGCGCCGTATCTCGAAAACGACGACAGCATGCGATTGTGTCCCGACGATCCCATGGGATTGCCGCGGGTCCAGCCCGACGTGAATGGGAATCGTGGCACGAGTTACGTCATTAACGAGTACGTGGCTTATCCCGCGTCCGACGGCTTTTCAGTGCAAAACTTCAACCAATTGAAAGCTCCGCAAAGGCTGATCGTAATGTTTGAAGGCGCGGTCACTAGTAGAACCGTTGAAGACGACCATGCGCACACGTCCACCTGGTTTGCGCCGGG